>NZ_JBSGXB010000012.1:0-59395 GCF_053609185.1 Streptomyces sp. NPDC054956
GCTCCCCCGCGGCCCCGTCGCCCGCGGGCCCCGGGCGTTCCCGCGGCCGGGGCGGCCTTGGGGGGTGCGCCGTTGGCGGGCCGGCCGGCGCCGGGCCGGGCCGCCCCCGGGGCGTCGCCGGACGCCGCCACCCGGCCGCAGGGCGAACCCGGAGCCGGGGACGGTGCCGATGCCCGGGACCTCTCCTGGTCCGTGCCCGGCCCCGCCGGGAACGTGGACGGCATGGACGCGGCCCCCGGCCCGTACGGCCAGCCGGACGACGGCTTCGCCGACGGCCCCCGGGAATCGTCCCGGTCCGTGCCCGGCCCCGCCGGGAGCGCGGACGCTGCCGCCGCCCCCGGGCCGGACGGCGGCTCCGCCGACGGCGAGCGCGACGGCGATGACGCCCCGGAACCCGCCCGGTCCGTGCCTGGCCCCGGCCTCGGTGACGGGGTCGTCGAGGTCGTCGCGCGGGCCGTGGCGCGGATGGAGGAGGACGACACTCAGGACCTGCCCCGGGTCGGGGCCGTGCGCGGGGTCGCGGTGACCGAGGTGCCCGTGCACCTGCCGTTCCGGGGCGCGGCCCAGCCCCAAGAGGCCCAGCCCCAGGAGGCCCAGCCCCAAGAGGCCCAGCCCCAGGAGCCGCAGCCCCAGCCGCGCCCGTCGCGAGCGCAGGCCGAGGCTCCGGCCCGCACGGGCTCCGCCCCCGGCCGCCGCGTGCCCCGCGGCGACGACCGGCTGCGCGAGCACCGCGGCCCGGTGCTGCCCGGCTGGATCGGGGTGGCCGTCGGCGGGATCGCGCTCGCCGGCTGCGCGGTCGTGCTCTGGCGGGCCGGGGCCGTCCCCGACGCCCTCGCCGTGGCGTTCGGCGCCGAGCCCCGCCCGTACCGCGGTCTGCAGGCCCGGTTCTGGCCCCCGCTCGCCTTCCTCGGCGTCGTCGCCCTGCTCGCCCTCGGCGGGCTGGGCCGGGGCCGCGCCGGGCACGCCTGGGTGCTCACCCTCTTCGGCCGCTACCGCGGCACCGTCCGCCGCTCCGGCCTGACCTGGATCAGCCCCCTGCTCCTGCGCCGCCGGGTCGACGTCCGGCTGCGGCACTGGCGCAGCGAGCCGATGCCCGCCGTGGACTCCGGCGGCCTCGCGCTGCAGGTCGTCGTCCAGGTCGTCTGGCAGGTCAAGGACACCGCCCGCGCGACCCTGGCCGTCGCCGACCACGTCGACTACCTCGCCGAGCAGGTCGAATCCGCCATGGCCCGCGTCCTGTCGCAGCTCCCCGCCGACGCCTTCCACGAGGACGCCCCGACCCTGCGCGACGCCGAGGCCGTCGGCGACGCGCTGACCCGGATGCTGGCGGCCGAGACCGAGGCCGTCGGGGTGGAGGTGTTCTCGGCGCAGCCGACGCGGATCGAGTACGCCCCCGAGGTCGCGGACGCCATGCGCCGCCGCCGGGTCGCGGCGATCGACGCCAAGCACCGGGACACCGTCCTGACCTCGGTGGTCGACGCGGTCGACGACACCGTCCACCGCCTCACCTCGCGCGGGATCGTCGAGCTCGACGACTACGAGCGCAAGGCTCTGGTGAAGGACCTGACCGTCGCCTTCTACACGGGCCGCTCGGAGTAGCACCGGTCCCGCCGGCGACGCCGGCCACAGCAGTGCTCGAAGAGCGGGTGGATCCGGTTGGACCGGACCACCCGTTCTTCCCTTGGTCTGGACATGGCCAACTCCCGTCAATACTGTGGGACTTGGTCTAGACCTGAAGAGTTTCGCGAACGGGCCGCGCCGGCGAAAGTGCCGGCACGGCCCATCCCCACGCGTGCGCACGCTCTCGCCGAACATCCCCCCACGTTCAAGGAGCATCATGCGTTCCTTCCGCATACCCAGAACCCGGCAGGCCGCCGCCACCGCCGTCGGCCTCGGAGTCGTCGCCGCCCTCGCGCTCGTCACGGCCCCCACCGCGAGCAGCCACGGCTACACCGACACCCCCATCAGCCGCCAGAAGCTCTGCGCCAACAAGACCGTCTCCGACTGCGGCCCCATCCAGTGGGAGCCCCAGAGCGTCGAGGGCCCCAAGGGCTTCCCGGCGGCCGGCCCCGCCGACGGCCGCATATGTTCGGCCAACCACACGGAGTTCGCCCAGCTCGACGACCCGCGCGGCGGCGCCTGGCCCGCCACTCCGGTGACCAGCGGGCAGAGCTACTCCTTCCGCTGGCAGTTCACCGCGAACCACTCGACGACCGACTTCCGGTACTACGTCACCAAGAACGGCTGGAACCCGAACAAGCCCCTGACCCGGGCCGACCTCGACCCGCAGCCCTTCCTCACGGTCGCCTACAACGGCGCCCGCCCGGCCATGACCACCGTCCACCAGGGCACCATGCCGAGCGGCAAGACCGGCCGGCACCTGATCCTCGCCGTCTGGACGATCAACGACACCGTGAACGCCTTCTACTCCTGCTCCGACGTCCAGTTCTGACCGCCGGAACTCCTCGCGGCGTTCATTTCTGACTGAACGTCAGCTATTCTCCGGCGGCATGCGGACGACGACACCCGAAACCGTCGCGGAGCTCATCGCGCGCCAATGGGGCGACCACCGGCCCGGCCTGAAGCACGCCGAAGGCGTCCTCAGCCACCACCGGACCGCCCGGGAGGCCGCGACGCGCGCCGCGCTCCTCGTCGACCTGCTGCCGCCGGGGGCCGAGCCGCACATCGGGGTGCTGCTCGACAACACCCCCGAGTTCCCGTTCTGGCTCGGCGCGGCGGCCCTCGCCGGGGCCGCCGTCGCCGGGATCAACCCCACCCGGCGCGGCCCCGAGCTGGCCCGCGACATCCTGCACACCGACTGCCGGATCCTGGTCACCGAGCGCGCGCACCTGCCGCTGCTCCGCGGCCTGGACCTGCCCGGCGTACGGCTCCTCGTCACGGACACGGAGGAGTACGAGGCCCTGCTCGCCCCCTACGCCGGCGCGAAGCCCGGCGAGGCGGTCCTCGGCGCGGGGCCCGGCCCGGCGTCCCGGCTGCTCCTCTACTTCACCTCCGGGTCCACCGGCGCCCCGAAGGCCGCCATCTGCACCCAGGGGCGCGTCGCCGGCGCAGGGGCCTCGCTCGCACGGCACTTTTCGGTCACCCCGGACGACGTCCACTACATCTGCATGCCCCTCTTCCACGGCAACGCCGTCATCGCCGACTGGCTGCCCGCCCTCGCCGGCGGGGCCGCTGTGGCGCTGCGCCGCCGCTTCTCCGCCTCCGCGTTCCTGGACGACGTACGGGCCTACGAGGCGACGTACTTCACCTACGTCGGCCGGGCCGTCCAGTACCTCCTCGCCACCCCGCCCCGCCCCGACGACCGCACGCACACCCTGCGCCTCGGGTTCGGTACCGAGGCCGGCGCGGTCGACGCGGCGCGCTTCGCCGAACGCTTCGGGGTCCGGCTCGTCGAGGGGTACGGGGCCACCGAGGGCGGCGCCTCCGTCCAGCGGACCCCGGACACCCCGCCGGGCGCCCTGGGCCGCGCCGGCGCGGGCGACGACCTGGCCGTCATCGACCCGGAGACGGGCCGGGAGTGCCCGCCGGCCCTCCTCGACGCGCAGGGCCGGCTCCTCAACGGCGCCGAGGCCATCGGCGAGCTGGTCAACAAGGGCCGCAGCCTCTTCGAGGGGTACTGGCGCAACCCCGACGCGGAGGCGGCCCGCACCCGCGACGGCTGGTACTGGACCGGCGACCTCTTCTTCCGCGACGCGGACGGCTTCCTGTACTTCGCGGGACGCACGGACGACCGCCTGCGCGTCGACAGCGAGAACCTGGCGGCCGCGGTGATCGAGAACATCCTGGCCCGCTGGGCACGGGCGGCCGCCGTCGCCGTGTACGCGGTACCGGACGAGGTGGCGGGCGACCAGGTCATGGCGGCCGTGGCCCTGCGCGCGGGGGCGGTCTTCTCCCCGGAGGGCTTCGAGGCCTTCCTCGCCGTCCAGCCGGACCTCGGCACGAAAATGGCCCCGCGCTACGTGCGGATCGTCGACGCCATGCCGACCACGGCGACGAACAAGGTCCAGCGGAGCTCCCTGCGGCGGGAGGGCTTCGACACCCCGGACCCGGTCTGGTGGCGCCCGCCGGGCGAGTCCGGCTACCGGCCGCTGGGCCCCGCCGACCGGGCGGCCCTCCTGGCCTCCTACGAGGCCCAGGGGCGGGCCGAACTGCTGGGCCGCTGAGCCGCCGGACCCATTGGTTTTGAGCACCCCGAACGAGCAGGTAGTATTTTCTCTGTCAGCAGGCGCCGCTAGCTCAGTTGGTTAGAGCAGCTGACTCTTAATCAGCGGGTCCGGGGTTCGAGTCCCTGGCGGCGCACCTGTCCTTCGGGCGGTTTCCGGTTCACCGGGAACCGCCCGAAGTGTTTTCCGGGCCGGTCGGGGGCGATCGAAGCCGGATCGGGCCTCGGGGGACAGGGCCTGCCGGATCGATCCTGCCGGGCCCTGCCCGGCAGGACCCGCCGCCTGACCGCCCCGCCGTCCGCCGCTCAGAGGGTGAGCGACAGCAGCAGCGGCGCGGCCTTCCGGTTCAGGGCGTCGGCCGCGGCCCGGAGCCGGTGGGCGTGTTCGACGGGCAGCGACAGGGCCAGGCAGCCCACCGAGGCTCCGGCGGTGATCGGGACGGCCGCGCAGACCGTGCCCACCGCGTACTCCTGGAGATCGAGCACGGGAACCGTGGCCGGCTGGCTGTCCAGCTTCGAGAACAGGATCCGCTCGTTCACGATCGTCTTCGACGTCAGCCGGGCGATCTTGTGGCGGGACAGGTGGTCGCGCCGCCCGTTCTGGTCCAGCTGGGTCAGCAGGCACTTGCCGACCGCGCTGGCGTGCGCCGCGGAGCGGAAGTCGACCCACTCGTGCACCTTGGGCGTGCGCGGGCTGTCCGCGAACTGCGTGATGCGCACTTCGCCGTCCACGTACCGGCTGATGTAGACCGCCGCTCCCACCGAGTCCCGCAGCCGGTCCAGGGTGTCCTGGAGCTTGTCCTGCAGGGCCTGCTGGCGGTCCACGCCGGAGCCGAGGAGGACGAGCGAGTCCCCAATGGCGTAGGCGCCGTCGGACACCTGCAGCACGTACCCTTCGCGGCGCAGCATGAGGAGCATGGGAGCGAGATGGACCGCGGGCAGGCCGGTCTCACGCGCGATCTGTACATCGGTCACGCCGCCGGTATGGCGGGCGACCGTTTCGAGTACGCGCAGGGCGTACTGCACCGAGTGGAACGGCGCGGTCGGCTCGGGCTTCAGCGCCACGGTTTCCCCCTAGCAGGTTGTTACCGCTTGCTCTCACACGATAGCCATCAAGAGGCCCACGTGGAGCGCCTGTTGATGAGATTGGTGGCTCAATCACATCGCCCTGCCTGGATCTACTCCTCTGGCATATGCCAAGGTCACGCGCGGTGTCCGACTGCGCCGGGAATGCCCGGCCCGCGCCCGCGGTTCGAGTTCTTCGTACGCACGGTCGAGCGGAGCGGGAGCGACGATGAGTGACAGCGGAGACGTGAATCGACAGGAGGGTGATGCGATCCACGGCACCGCCCGCGGCCGGGCCCCGGTCCCGCTCTCGGTGCTCGACCTCGTCACCGTCGGCGTCGGCAGCACCGCCCACGCCTCCCTGCGCACCAGCGTGGAGATCGCCCGGCTCGCAGAGGCCCGCGGCTACCACCGCCACTGGGTCGCCGAACACCACTCCATGCCCGGCGTCGCCAGCTCCTCCCCGGCCGTGATCCTGGCCCACCTCGCCGCCCACACCTCCCGCATCCGGCTCGGCTCGGGCGGGGTCATGCTGCCCAACCACGCCCCGCTCGCGATCGCGGAGCAGTTCGGCACCCTGGAGGCCTTCGCCCCGGGCCGCGTCGACCTCGGACTCGGCCGCGCGCCGGGCACCGACGGGCACACGGCCGCCGCGCTGCGCGGGCCCGGGCGCCGCGACGAGGCCGTGGACGAGTTCCCCCGGCAGCTCGCGGAGCTGATCCGCTTCCTGGACGACGATTTCCCCGACGGGCACCCGTACGCCCG
Source organism: Streptomyces sp. NPDC054956 (assembly GCF_053609185.1). Classification (NCBI taxonomy): domain Bacteria; kingdom Bacillati; phylum Actinomycetota; class Actinomycetes; order Kitasatosporales; family Streptomycetaceae; genus Streptomyces; species Streptomyces sp. NPDC054956. The sequence continues at coordinate 6,014 of NZ_JBSGXB010000012.1, forward strand.
CGTGCACGCCGTGCCGGGACCCGTGCAGGGCCCCGCCGGGCGGCCGCCGGTGTGGCTGCTGGGCTCCTCGGGCTTCAGCGCCCGGCTGGCCGGCGGGCTCGGCCTGCCCTTCGCCTACGCGCACCACTTCTCCCCGGCCGGGACGCTGCCCGCCCTCGACCTCTACCGGCAGTCGTTCCGGCCCTCGGCCGTCCTGGACGCCCCGTACGCCCTCATCGGGGTGGCGGCCCTCGCCGCCGACACCGAGGGCGAGGCCCGCGCGCAGGTCATGACGGGCGCGCTGTCGATGCTGCGGCTGCGCAGCGGGCGGCCCGGGCTGGTCCCGACGCCCGAGGAGGCGGCGGCGTACCCGTACACGCCGCTGGAGCGGGAGTTCGTGGATGACCGGCTCTCGAGCGTGGTCCACGGGACCCCGGACGAGGTCCGCGCCGGCCTCGACGAGCTGGCGAAGCTCACCGGCGCCGACGAGCTGATGCTGACCGCCAACGCCCATGGCGGGGAGGCGCGGTTGCGCTCGTACGGGCTCGTCGCAGATGCGTACGGGATGCCCGGGGAGGACCCCGAACGACTCTGATCGCAGGCGAACGGGGTTTGGCTGGTTTGTTGCCGAAACCTTGCACGGGGATGGCCGGAGGCACTCGAAAACTGCTCGTCACCTGGGGTGGCGGGCAGTTTTTGGTTGGGGCCCACGCCTCTGACTAGGGCAATTGTCCCGGGAGTGGTCTAGTCCTTCTTTGGTCCAAACCATTGACGCGGACCTGGAGTGATCGCTATCACTTCTCCCACCTGATGTTGTTGCTTCCCCCTCCCACCCCCCGGAGGCAGTTCATGCACATCCGTAAACCCCTCATCGCGGCCGCCGCCACGGCCGCGCTTGCAGCCGGAGCGCTGGCCACCTTCGCGGGGCTCGGCACCGCCTCGGCGGCCGAATCCTCGACCACCGCCGGTGCCGGCAACGTCAAGATCGCTTACTACGACCAGTGGAGCGTGTACGGGAACGCCTTCTATCCCAAGCACCTCGACACCCGCGGCATAGCGAGCAAGCTGGACGTCATCAACTACTCGTTCGGCAACATCCACCCCACCGACCTCACCTGTTTCGAGGCGAACAAGGCGGCGGGCGACGACAACAACCCCAACGCCGGTGACGGTGCGGGCGACTCGTACGCCGATTACCAGAAGTCCTTCAGTGCTGCCGACAGCGTCAGTGGTGTCGCCGACAAGTGGGACCAGCCCATCGTCGGCGTCTTCAACCAGTTCAAGCAGCTCAAGGCCAAGTACCCGAACCTGAAGATCAACATCTCGATCGGCGGCTGGAGCTACTCGAAGTACTTCAGCGACGCGGCCAAGACCGACGCTTCCCGCAAGAAGCTCGTCTCCTCCTGCATCGACCAGTACATCAAGGGCAATCTGCCGGTCGAGGGCGGCTACGGCGGCGTGGGCAGCGCGGCCGGCATCTTCGACGGCATCGACATCGACTGGGAGTACCCGGGCTCGTCCGGCGGCCACCTCGGCAACCACTACGCCGCCGAGGACAAGCAGAACTTCACGCTCCTGCTGAAGGAGTTCCGCACCCAGCTCGACGCGTACGGCGCGGCCAACGGCGGCAAGAAGTACCTGCTGACCTCGGCCCTCCCGGCCGGCCAGGACAAGATCAAGTACATCGAGACGGACAAGATCGGCGCGTACCTCGACTACGCGAACATCATGACGTACGACATGCACGGCGCCTGGGACGGCGACGGGCCGACGTACCACCAGTCCCCGCTGCTGAACTCGGCGGCCGACCCGACCGACGCGATCGCCCCGGGCACCGAGAAGTACAGCATCAAGAACGCCATCGACTCCTGGATCGACGGCAACGCGGCCTACGGCATCGCGGGCGGCTTCCCCGCCAACAAGCTGACCCTGGGCTACGAGTTCTACTACCGCGGCTGGAAGGGCGTGCAGCCCGGCACCACCAACGGCCTCGCCCAGCCCGCCACCCAGGCCTCCGGCGCCCGCCCGACCAGCCAGCAGGCCGGCATCGCGCTCTACAAGGAGCTCGGCGGCATCGTCGACAACCCGGCGACCACCTTCTGGGACGACCAGGCCAAGGCCTCGTACTTCTTCAAGGACGGCGAGTTCTTCACCGGCCTCAACCAGAAGTCCATCCAGGCCCGGGTCGACTACGGCAAGCAGCGCGGCCTGGCCGGCGCGATGATGTACTCCCTGCTCGGACTGGACGCCAACGCCACGCTGCTGAACCAGATCTCGGACTCCCTCGGCGGCACCACCCAGCCGCCGACCACCCCGCCGACCACGCCTCCCACCACCCCGCCCACGACGCCCCCGACCACGCCGCCGACCACGCCTCCGACGACGCCGCCCACCTCGGGCTGCCCCGCTCCGGCCTACGTCCACGGCACCGTCTACACGGGCGGCAACGAGGTCTCGTACAACGGGCGCAAGTACAAGGCCCAGTGGTGGACGCAGAACGAGGTGCCCGGCACCACCGGTGAATGGGGTGTCTGGAAGGACCTCGGCGCCTGCTGATCTCCCCCCACCCCGCGCCGAGCGCCGACCGCCCCCGCCCCCTCACCAGGGGCGGGGGCGGCCGTGTTCCGGCGGGGGGCCGGCGGGTCGGGGCCCGGCCCGGCGGCTCTCAGAGCCCGCTCGGCCGGGCCGCGATCATCTCGGCGATCAGTTCCGGGGCCACCGCGCGCGAGTACAGCCAGCCCTGGCCGGTGTCGCAGCCGACGCGGCGCAGCCGGGCCGCCTGGCCGGCCGTCTCCACGCATTCCGCCGTCACCGTCAGGCCCAGCCGGTGCGCGAGCTGCACCAGGGCCTCGACGATGGTCTCGTCGGCCGGGTTCGGGTGGGAGCCCTCCTCGTAGCGGAAGCCCCGGACGAAGGAGCCGTCCAGCTTCAGCACCGAGACCGGCAGCCGGCTGAGGTAGGCGAGGTTGGAGTAGCCGGTGCCGAAGTCGTCGATCGCGATCCGCACCCCCATGTCGCTCAGCGCCTGCAGGGCCTGCAGCGGCCGTCCGGCCGAGCCCATCACCGCCGACTCCGTCAGCTCCAGCTGGAGCAGCTGCGGGGCCAGCCCGGTCTCCGAGAGGATCTCGGCCACGTCGCCCACCAGGTCGGAGTCCCACACCTGGCGCACCGCGACGTTGACGGACACGAAGACGGGGGAGTCGCTGGGCTGCTCGATCTGCCAGCGCCGCGCCTGCCGGCAGGCCGTGCGCAGCACCCACCGCCCCAACTGGACGATGGAGCCGTCCTCTTCGGCGATCCCGATGAACCGATTCGGCGTCAGAGTGCCGAACTGCGGGTGGTTCCAGCGCACCAGGGCCTCCACCCCGCGCACCACCCCGCTCTCCAGATCCACCAGCGGCTGGTACTCCAGCGTGAACTCGCCCCGCTCCACGGCCGGTCGCAGGGTCGAGGACAGGGCCTGGCGGGTCATGCGGTGGGCGTTGCGCTCCGGGTCGAAGAGCGTCCAGCGGGCCTTGCCGTCCGCCTTGGCCCAGTACAGCGTGGTGTCCGCCGCCTGCATCAGCCCGGTCGCGGAGGTCCCGTCGGAGGCCCGCTCCACCACCCCGATCGACGCGGAGACCGACAGCCGCTGCCCGGCCAGGTCGAACGGCTCCTGTACGGCGGCCAGGACGCTGCGCGCCAGGTCCGCGAGCTGCTCGGTGCCGGTGGAGTCCTCGACGAGCAGGGCGAACTCGTCCCCGCCGAGCCGGGCCACGAGGTGCCCGCCGGCGCGCCCGTAGCCGGACTGGTCGGCGCACCGGGTCAGCCGGGCGGCGACGGCGGTCAGCAGCCGGTCGCCGACCCGGTGGCCGAGGGTGTCGTTGACCGCCTTGAACCCGTCGAGGTCCAGGTAGCAGAGCCCGATCCGGCCGGTGCCGCCCTGCTCGTACGAGGAGGCCTCCAGGGCGGCGGAGAGCCGCTCGAAGAACAGTGCCCGGTTGGGCAGCCGGGTCACCGGGTCGTGCATCTGGAGGTGGCGCAGCCGGGCCTGGAGGTCGCGCCGGTCGCTGATGTCGGCCACGGACAGCAGTACATCGCCGCGGCCGGTCCCGGGGACGGGCCCCAGGGTGACCTCGGTCCACAGCGAGTGCCCGTCGGGGTGCTTGAGCCGGCGGGTGCAGCGCAGCCGGGCCTGCCGTCCGCGCAGCACCTCCTGGTAGGCCTGCCAGGTGCGGGCTTCGGAGGCCAGGTCCACCAGGTCGGCGGCGGACCGTCCGGCGAGGTCCAGCGGCTCGGCGCCGAGCAGGCCGGCGAGGGCCCTGTTGGCCGAGACGACGTGGCCGGTGCGGTCGATGACGGCCATGGCGAGGTGGGCCGCGTCGAAGGCGGCCCGGTAGTCGGCCCGGTAGTCGACCTGGTTGTCGGTCCGGTTCTCGGCGCGGTTGTCGGGCCGGTGCTCCACCACTCCTGAGTGACGCTGCGTCATGGCCGATCGGATGCTGTCGGCCGCCGAACCGGTTCCTTCTGAGGTTCCGCTCACCGTTGGCTCCCGCAGTGCGTGTGAGTGTCCGTGCAGGAAAGTGTGCCGATCATAGAGGCTGCCGGACGGCCCTATCCAGCGGCGTCGCCGTGTGGGACGCGGGAGTTCGGTGTGATGACGGATCGTCGGCACCGAACCGCGTGATCGTTTCCGCACGGCTCTGAGCATGCTGCGCCCGACGCTGATCCGACCTGATCGGTCGTGACGTTCCGTAGGCGGGTGCGTGAACCCCCGCGTCACCGGCTTGCCCTAGTGCTCACTCGTGTGGGGCAGCGGAACAGGGCATTAATAAGACAATCGCCCCAAGGTGGATGAAGAGGGATCAATCCACCACCGGAGGTCGATGTGCCGCGACAGCAGACACCCGGGGGAGTGGACCGCTCCCGCATGCGACCCACGGCGGCGGCGCTCACTTCCCTGACGGCGCTCGCCGCCATGTCGCTCGTCGCGGGCCCCGCGGTCGCCTCGCCCGGAGCCGGACCCTGCGCGCTGACCCGCACCGCGGCCCACCACTCCCTGGGCCTGGACAGCTGGAACGGCGCCTACCCCAAGCCCGAGCGCACCCTGAACGCGGTCATGGTCTTCCTCTCCTTCCCCGACCACCGCACCACCCTCACCACCGAGCAGCTCACGGGCGACTACTTCCCCGCGACCAGCGACTTCTTCGAGCAGGCCTCCTACGGCCGGTTCCGGCTGGTGCCCCACCCGCAGAAGCGGTGGATCAAGATGCCCAAGCCGTCCACCGCCTACGGGATACAGCGCGACTGGGCCCCGGCGGACCGGGCCTCCTACCTGCGCGACGCCGTCGCCGCCGCCGACCCGGAGGTGGACTTCTCCCGGTACGACGTCGTGTACTTCGTCGCCGACCCGGAGGCCCCCGGGGTCGACTCCGACGCCACCAAGGTCGTCAACTTCGACCGCCCGATCACCGCGGACGGTACGGAGCTGCGCCGCATCGTGACGGTCTTCGAGAAGCATCCGCCGGACCGCAACGTACTGGCCCACGAGACCGGGCACGTCTTCGACCTGCCCGACCTCTACCACCGGCCGACCGACGGCAAGGGGGACTGGGACACGTACGTGGGCGACTGGGACGTCATGGGCAGCCAGTTCGGGATGGCCCCGGACCTCTTCGCCTGGCAGAAGTGGAAGCTGGGCTGGCTGGACGCCTCCCAGGTGGACTGCGTGCCGTCCGGTTCCTCCCTGCACACCCTCCAGCCGCTGTCCCAGGCCCCGCCCCGGGGCGGCACGGGCGGCACCCGGCTCGCGGTGGTCCGTACGGGCACCGGCAGCGCGATCGCGGTCGAGGCGCGGGGCTCCGCCGGCAACGACGGGGACACGTGCACCGAGGGCGTGCTCGTCTACCGGGTCCGCAACGAGGCGGCGTCGGGCGGCGGGCCGATCGAGGTGGTGGACGCGCATCCGGGCACCGAGGCCTGCTGGGACCGGTCGGTGTACCCGCCGCTGGCGGACGCGCCCCTGGAGGTGGGGGAGACGTTCACGGTGCCGGGGGAGCGGATCACGATCGAGGTGGCGGACCGCACGCAGTCGGGCGCCTACACGGTGAAGATCACCAGGTAGTCCGGGCGCGGGGTGCGGCCGCGAGATCCGGCCGTGCGCGGGCACACGAAAAAGACCCCCACTTGCGTGGGGGTCTTTCTCCGTCTGTGCGCCGCCAGGGACTCGAACCCCGGACCCGCTGATTAAGAGTCAGCTGCTCTAACCAACTGAGCTAGCGGCGCTTGGTGACGAGGAAGACATTAGCACCCCGACCGCCGATCGGAAAAATCGATATCCGCAGCTCGGGTGGCACGGACGAGCGCCCACAGCAGGGCCTCGGGTCCGGGCAGCCAGGGCAGCCTGGTGTCGGGCGCCACGAGCCACCGGGACGGCCCGGGAGCGGCGGCCAGCGGGGGCACGGTGACCGCGTCCCCGGGGCCGTGGCAGAGCGGGGCGGGCGCGGGGGTGCTCCACTCCTCCCAGGCGAGGAGGGCCGGGAGCCGGTGGGCGGTCCCGGGGGCGGCGAAGAGCAGCATCCGGCCGCGGTGCACGGCGGCCGGGCCGGAGCCGGGGCCCTCGGCCCAGAGCAGGTCGAGCATCCGGCGCCCGAGGACGACCGGGACGTTGACCACGTCGAAGGCGGTGCCGCAGGGCAGCACGGCGGGCGCGGTGGGCCGGGCCTGCCAGGCGGCCAGCGTGCCCTCGGGGTGCGCGGACGCCGAGGAGAGCCAGGCGGCACCGGCCGGTGTGACATGGGTCGCGGAGGTGGTCGTCCGCACGTCGAGGGCGGGACAGCCGGTCAGGGTCGTCATGCTCAAGGTCTACCGGCTGTAGCGGACCGGTCCCCGGGAGTTACGGGAAACCGGGACAGGCCGGGTGTTGCTGGGGTATGTTGCGCCCCGCATATGCCAGTGGTCGGACCCGGAGCGCCCGCCGACCGGATCCGCCGTGCCGGCGGCCGGACCCGCCCCGCCGGCTCAGGGGCCGTCGGGTGCGGTGCCCCGGAGCAGGGACTCGCCGAACTCGATCATCTTGCGGGCGTAGTCCTCGGTCCACTCCGCCTGCTCGGCGATGGCACCCGCGGACAGCCGGTCGAACCGCCGCGGATCCGCCAGCTGGGCCGCCGCCACCGCCTGGAACTCCACGGCACGCTCCTGCGCCGCCCGGAAGGCCAGCGTCAGCTCCGTCGCCCGGGTCAGCAGTTCCCGGGGGTCGTCGATCGATTCGAGGTCGAAGAAGTGCTCCGGGTCCGTGACGGTCTCCGGCGGCTCGAAGAGCAGCTGCGCGGGCCGCAGCCTGCGCTGCGTCCGCTCGGGCTCTGCCATGCGTGTCCTCCTGCTGCACGTGGGAAAGTGGTGGGCCGAAAAGCTTCCGGGCCACCGTCCATTGTCCAACGTCGCGCAAGATGGCCAGAAGAGCGCCCGCGCGCGGGCGAATGCGGCTAGAACATCCGTATGGCCGATGGTGTGCACGGGGAACTGGACCGGGTCTGCGACGAGGGCATCGAGCAGGTGATCGGCTGGCGCCGGCACCTGCACCGCAATCCGGAGCTGCCGAACCGCGAGGCCGCCACCGCGCGGCTCGTGGCGCGCGAGCTCACCGCGTTCGGACTGGACGAGGTGCGGACGGGCATCGCCGGGCACGGCGTGGTCGGGGTGCTGCGCGGCGGCCGCCCCGGCGACCGGGTGGCGGCGCTGCGGGCCGACATGGACGCGCTGCCCGTCCCCGACCGCTGCGGTGCGGAGTTCGCGGCCGCCGGGCAGGCCTCGCACGCCTGCGGCCACGACTGCCACACCGCGATGCTCCTCGGAGCGGCGCGCGCACTGGCCGACGTACGGGTGCGGGAACTGCTGCCCGGGACCGTGCTGTTCGTGTTCCAGCCCGCCGAGGAGGGCCCGCCGGTCGGCGAGGAGGGCGGGGCGCGGCTGATGGTGGCCGAGGGGGCCTTCGCCGACCCGGTCCCCACCATGGCCTTCGGGATGCACGTCACCCCGCACCCCAAGGGCTGGGTGGGCTACCGCTCCGGACCGATGTACGGGGCCTCCTGCCTGGTCCGCGTCACCGTCACCGGCCGGCAGTCGCACGCCTCGTCCCCCTGGCAGGGCGTCGACCCGATGCCGGCCGCCGGGGCGCTGCTGACCGGCATCGGCCAGCTCTACCGGCAGGTCTCGGCGTTCTCGCCGGTCACCGTGTCCATCGGTCACATCGAGGACGTCGGCCGGTACAACGTCATCGGCGAAACGGTCACCCTGTGGGGCACGATCCGGTGCGCCGAGGAGCGGGACATGCCCGAGGTCAAGCGCCGGCTGACGGCCCTCGCCGAGCACACCGCGCGGGCCTACGGGGCGGAGGCGACCGTCGAACTGCTCCAGGACGTGCCCGCCGTACGCAACGAACCGGCCTGGGTCGAGGCCGCGCTGCCCACCCTGCGCCGGGTCGCGGGCGCGGACCGGGTGGTGGAGGTCGGCGGCACCCTCGGCTACGACGACGTCTCCGAGCTCATCACCCGCTTCGGCGGGCTGTACGTGATGCTCGGCGTCCAGGACACCGCCCTGGACCCGGCGAGCGGCGACCCCGTAGCCGTCCCCGGCGGGCGGGGCCTGGTGGGCAACCACCACCCCGCCTTCTACGCCGACGACGCCACCCTGGCCACGGGCGTACGCCTGCACGCGCACGCCGCGTACGACCACGTGACGGGGGCGCTCGTCGCACGCTGACCGGCACCTCCGCCGGGGCCGCACCGGCCGGGCGGAACGCTCAGCTGGTGAAGTAGCCGGCGTCGAGCCCGATCCAGCCGGTGAACTGGCGCTGGTCGTAGAGGCACAGCGATCCGTCGGTCAGGATCTCCCAGCGGACGGTGAGGGAGTCGGAGACCCCGGCGCCGGTGGTGACGCCGACCATGCCCTGGGTGCGGTTGGGGCGGATGTGCGGCGGGAGGGTGAGGATCTTCTCGCCGTTGGTCCACGGGGCGCCGTCGATGCGGGACAGCCGGAGGTGGAGGTCTATGCGATTGCCCAGCTGGCGGTACTGGGGAACGTAGTTGGCGGAGTTGGGGGTGTAGACGGCGGTGTCGTAGTCCAGGTTGGTCCACGGGACGTGGTCGCCCGTGCCGTCGGTGGTGCTGGTGATGCCGTAGAGGGCCATGCGACGCGGTCCTGGTTCTTGGGTGGCGAAGCCGAAGACGAGCTGGGGCCCGTCGGGCGTCGAGCGGACGGTGATGGATTCGGTCTCGCGGTGGGACAGGCCGAGAGCGGTGGCGTTGAACCGGCGCTCGATCATCTTCCCGGTGGTGATGTCGTAGACGTTCCACCAGGAATTGCCGGGCGCCGGGTTGGTGGTCCCGTAGGCGTTGCCCTCGTTCTGATAGACGAGGTCCCCGGCCAGGCACCAGGCTTGGGTGCGGTAGCAGGCCGGGAAGCCGTACAGCGGCGTGAAGACGCGGCGCTTGAAGGCCTCGAGCTCGTAGACGCGGTACTCCTCGGCGCCGTGCGCCCCGTGGCGCACCCCGATGCGGCCGTGTGCGACATCAAGGGAAGGGGTGACGCCGGAGGACCCCGGGACGGGGTCGAACACCTCGATGAGACCGCTTCCCGCGTCGACGACGGCTCCGGGAGTGAACGCCAGACGGCCGATGCGCTTGCCGTAGGCGAAGCCGGTGGCGACGGGGTCGGCGTCGGTCTCCAGCCAGAGCCAGGGACGGCCGTCGACGTTCTCCACGCCCAGTGCGCCGCCGTGGCCGAAGCCCCTCACGTACATGGCGGCGCGGACGGTGCCGTCGGGAGCGAGCTCGTTGACGCACAGGTCGCCCCGGCGATCGCGCTCGACGCCCGGTACCGGGGCGGGCTCGTCGGCCAGCTGGCGGCCGTCGCTGATGAGCTGTGTCGCATAGGCCAGGCCGGTCACCGGATCGAAGGCGACCTGCTGGTGCACCCTGCCCTGGGTGAGCCGGATCTCCCGGCCGAACAGATCGACGGGCTCGGCCCGCAGGTCGAACCGGTGCCGCGCGTGCAGCACCGACCCGGGCTGCTGCGCGGCGGCGGGGCTCGCCGAGAGGGCGGCCTGACGGCCGGCCGCTCGTGCGGCTGTGGCGGGGGCGATGACCGGGAGGGCGGCCGCGGCGGCCACGGTGGTCACGGTGGTCAGAACGGTGCGGCGGGTCAGCGACACACAAGCTCCTTTCTCGGAACACCACTTGTGCGGTCGGATGACCTTGTCACACGCATCGCGGACCCCCCTTAGGGGCGCCAGGAGACCCGGTGTTCCGACAGGTGCGCGAGGACCGAGTGGTTGGCCTCCCAGCCGTCCGGGAACTTCACCGTCACGCCCAACTGCACCGGCTCCGTGGACGGGTGGTCGTCCAGCAGCTCCGCTATCCCCGCCCGGGCCACCACCACGCAGGCGTGCCGGTGGCGCGAGGCCAGTACGCACAGCCGGCCCGTCTCCAGGTGGAAGGCGGTCGCGTCCGGGCGGCCCGACAGCGGGTGCAGGACCACGGTGAGGTCGTACTCGCGGCCCTGGAGCCGGTTCGCGGTGTCCACGGTGACCCCGGTGACCCCGAGGGCGGCCAGCGCCGCGCGGACCGCGGAGGCCTGGTCGCGGTGGGCGGTGCCCACCGCGATCCGGTCCGCCGTCAGCGGGGACGGGCCGCCGGGCTGCTCGTCCACCGTCACCGCGCCCCGGTCCAGCGCCCGGCGGACCACCGTCGCCACCGCCCGCACCGCTTCCGGGTCGGTCCGGGGCGTGTGCCGGGCCGGGAGCTCCAGCAGCCCCCAACCCGACTCCGCGGCCTCGTCCAGCACCCGGTCCGGGCCCGAGCCGTCGCCCGCGACCCCGTACGACAGCCGCCGCTCGCCGTGGCCCGTACCGCTGCGGAACGGCGTGTACGGGTAGAAGGCGCGGGAGACCAGCGGCGCGGCCGAGGCCGGCAGCCGCCACGACACCGGCAGCCGGTGCTGCGGCAGGGTCGGGTTGTGCGCGAGCAGGGTGCTGACCGCCGAGGCGGACGGATCGTAGGACAACCCCGCCCACTGCTCGGCGCCGACCACGCTGAAGGGGTCCAACTGGCCCGGGTCGCCCACGAACAGGGCCCGGTCGAACAGCCCGGCCACGGCCAGCAGCGCGTCCGAGCGCATCTGGTACGCCTCGTCCACGATGGCGTGCTCCCAGGGCTCCACGTCCTTGACCCACGCCCACTTGGCCGCCGTGGAGATGGTCACCGGCAGCCCGGCGAGGTCCGCGGGCTTCGCCGAGAGCACCACCGAATCCAGCTCGCGCAGGGCCGGATCGTAGGCGTCGGCGTCGCTGCTGTGCAGCCGGCCCACCTTCAGCTCCGGATCCTTCGCGTTCAGCCGCAGCACCAGGTCGTCGACCTGCGCGTTGGTCTGCGCGACCACCATCAGCCGGCGCCCGGCCGCAGCCAGTTCCCGCGCGGCGCGCACCACCAGCGTGGACTTGCCGGCCCCCGGCGGGGAGTCGACGACGACGCCCCGCGCCTTGCCGTGCAGGGTGTCGTGGAGGATCGCCGCGGTGGCCCGGTCGGCCGCGGTGCCCGGATCGAAACTCACAGAAGGTCCTCGTCGGTCACGGGGTCGGGCAGCGGCAGGGTGGGCGCCGAGCCGGTCAGGTGCGCGGGCGGACCGCCGTGGGTCCACGGGGTCTGCTCGGGGTCCGGCAGCTTCGGGCCGCCGCGCGAGTCGTGCTCGAACAGCGTCCAGCACACCCGGTCGCCCTTCTCGGGCACCGAGCCCGCCTCCGGGTCCTTGCCGCGGCCCATCTTGTCGAGGAGGCGCAGCACGAGCCGGCCGTCCTCCTCCCAGCGCACGAACCGGGCGCTCTGCGGGCGCCCGTCCAGCGAGCGGTACACCTTCGCGCCGCCGCCCTCGGCGCCTTCGGCGAGCTGCGGCCGGTCCTCCGTGGCCACCGTCACCAGCGGGCGAGGGCTGGGCCGCTTCGAGTCCGTCCACTCCATGACCACTTCGGTGACCTCGCCGGCGAACGCCTCGCCCGCGAGCCGCCGGCCCGCCATCACCAGCGGGTCGTCCAGGGCCTCCTGGGCGTCGAGGCGGACCTGCTCGGTCTCCCGCTTCGCGAGCTTGCGCGCGGCCGTCACCGCGTCGTCGCGGCGCGGCTGCGGAGCCTCGCCGGCGCGCACCCGGTCACGGTGTCCGGTGTACGACCAGCGGTCGCCGGTCCACCGGTCCTCGGTCCGTTCCCCGGCGGGCAGTTCGCGCAGCAGGCCGATGGCCTGCCACACGGCGTGCCAGGTGCTCTCCATCTGCGTCTCGACCAGCCGCCGGACCGCGGACTCGGCGGACCGCAGCCCCTCGGTCGTGCCGGCGCCGGGGTCGGCGGCCGCGGCCGCCCGCGCCGCGTCGAACCTCGCGATCGCCGGCGCCAGCAGCTTGTTGTCGAACGCCGGGTCGGTGGCCGGACCGGCCGGCGGGACCAGCAACTGGCCGTCCGCGGACCGGTCGAGCTCCGCGCGCAGCGCGCGCTCGGCGCCCGAGCCGCCCTCCGCGGGACCGATCCAGGCCAGCAGGGCCTGCAGGTGCTGGTCCTCCAGGTTGCTCTGGCCGCTCGCCCAGTGCCGGGACAGCAGGTCCGTGGCCGACAGCAGCATCGAGGAGCCCGGCACCCGCGAGCGTTCGGCGAGGTGCGTGAACCAGCGCCCCAGCAGCGGTACTTGCGCGGGCGCGGGGTAGGGGTTCTCGGGGTCCTCCTCGGCCGTCCGCCGGAACCGCATGGAGCGCCCCAGCAGCCGTACGTACTCCACGCCCGCGCGGCTCGGCACGATCAGCTGCGGCGCGTCCACGCAGAGCTCGGCCTCGACCTTGACCCGCTTGCCCGTCTCGGGATCGGTCTCGGTGTGCTCGGCCGGCTCGACGTCGTCCGCGTACGAGTCGAGGTACGGGACGACGTGCCCGGCGAGCTCCGCGAGGAACTCCCACCGCAGGTCGCGGTCGCGCGGCTGCGGTATGACCAGGACGTGCGGCGCGTCCGGGTCGGTGCCGAACATCGCGCCGAGCGGCGCCCCGGCCTCACCGGCGGTCGTCAGCGGTACGAAGACCAGCGGGCGCTCGCTCAGATACCGGTGCCGTACGGTCGCCAGCGGCTGGGCCCGGCCGGCGCGGACGGCCTCCAGCCGGGCCAGGGTGTTCAGCAGGGACATTCGACGACCTCTGGGTGAATACGGGCGGGCGCCTGCTCCAGCGCCTCGGCGCGCAGCCGGGCGGCGTACTGGAGCGCTGCGGCGGTCGGATCATCCGAGGCGGCAGCGGCGGGCCCGCCGGGGGCGGTGGCACCGGGAACACCGCACCCGGCGGCGGCCGCGAGGGCCGCTTCGATCGTGGTCAGCCCGCCCAGCTCGCCCCGTACCGAACGGCCCAGGGCGGTCACCTCGCCGGCCCCGCGCGCCCGGTCCCGGCAGTGGAAGGCCAGCTCGCAGGCGGCCAGGCACTCGGGGGCGTAGGCGGCGGACACGGCCGAGACGGCCTCGGTCAGCTCCTCGGCGGAGCGCGCCGGGTCGAAGCTGAGCCCCTCGGGCAGGGCGCCGGCCAGCTCCTCGACCCGGGTGAGGCGTTCGAGCTGGCGCCGGGTGACGGAGCGCTCGCGGCGGACGTCGACCGCGGCGGCGGTGGGCAGGTTGGAGAAGTCCTTGGGGCAGACGAGGAGCACGGTGTGCCCGACCTCCGCGCCGGTCAGCTTCGCGGCGGTCGTCTCCAGGGCCAGTACGTAGACGGCGGCCTGGCGGGCGGCGGCGCCCACCTTGGCGGCGTCGGCGGCCCCGTCGATCATCGGGAAGGACTTGATCTCCACGACGGTCCAGCGGCCGTCGGGGTGCACGACGACGGCGTCCGGCTCCAGGTAGGCGGGGGAGCCGGCCACCTCCAGGGCGAGCATGGGGTGGTCGAGCAGGGTCCAGGCCCCGGCGGCGGTCGCGTCGCGCAGCGCGAGCGCGGTGCGGGCGGCGCGGCCCTCGGGCCCGGCGGCGGTGAGGTCGGGCAGGAGGGCGTCCGGCCCGGGCGGCTCGGCCGGGGTGCCCGGCCCCGCGCCGATGTGCTCGTACACCAGGCGCAGGAGCTCGGACCCGCCGTCGCCCTTGACCTTGGCCTCGAAGGAGTTCCCGCGGACGATGGCGAACTGCGACTGCCCGAAGGCGGCGGGCGAGCCGAGGGCCGCCGCGAGGACGGTCTTGTCCACTCCGGCGCCGTCCAGCAGGGCGCGTCTGCCGCAGCCCGGGTTGGCGGCGAGCGCGGCCAGCGCGCGGGCGTCGAGCGGGCGGGGCGGGACGGCGGGGCCGCGCAGGTCAGCGAGCCGCTGCCGCAGTGTCCTCGGAGGCCGGGTCGCCGGCTGCGAGGTCTGCGGCGGCAGGCCGCTGGACGGGTAGGAGCTCACCCGCGGAAGTGTCCCATCCGCCACTGACAATCGTGGACTTACGGCGGAAACCGGAGCCCCGGGCGGTGCGCGGGCCGGACCGTGCGGCCGGGTACCGGCCGGCCAGGGCCCGGGCCGCGAGGAAGCCGATGCCCATGACGGCGGCCCCGGCGACGGCGTCGAGGAAGTAGTGGTTGGCCGTGCCCATGACCACGAGGGTGGTGACGACCGGGTACGCGGCGCCGAGCGCCCGCACCAGCGGCCGGCGCCCGAAGTGCCACAGGAGGATGCCGCACCACAGGGCCCAGCCCACGTGCAGACTGGGCATGGCGGCGAACTGGTTGGTGAAGGAGCCCAGTCCGCGCGGGGCGCTGGCCTCGGCGCCCCACCAGCCGTATTCGCTGTAGCGGGCCATCGTGTCGACGAACCCGTACGAGGAGTCGAGCAGCCGGGGCGGGCAGGTGGGGACCAGGGCGAAGCCGACGAGCCCGAGGAGTGTGGAGATCATCAGCCAGGTCCGGGCGAATCGATACTGCTGGGGGCGCCGCCGGTAGAGCCAGACCAGCACGGCCGGGGTGACGAGGTAGTGCAGGGAGGCGTAGACGAAGTCGGCGGGTATGCCGAGCACCGCGTGATCGGTGAAGATCCCGTTGAGCGGACGCTCGAAGTCGATGCGCAGCACCTCCTCCAGCCGCAGGATCGCGAGCCCGTGGTCGACGGCGAGCCGCACGTCGCCCCGAGCGAGGAGTCTGCCGCCCGAGTACGCCCCGTAGACGAGTCCCAGGAGCAGCAGTTCTGCCCACCACCGAGGGGGCTGCCGCCGATTAGTCATACGGCGTTAGACGTGTGTGAACGGAGGTAGGTTGCGCGCCGTTCATGTGATGGATGATGGTCGGACGACGGAATCCCCGCAAAGCCGTGCGAAAGGTTCCGCCGCTGCCGTGCCCCGCTCCACCTTGACACCGTTCCGCTGTTCCGCCCCCCGACCGGGAGAACTCATATGGCCCCCCGCATCCTCCTGGCCCGCCACGGCCAGACGGCGTGGTCCCAGCTCGGCAAGCACACAGGCCGCACGGACGTGCCCCTGCTGGAGGAGGGCAGGCGCGGCGCGAAACTCCTCGGCGAGCGCCTCGCCCGGGACCCGTGGGCGAGCCTGCGCGGCCTGGAGGTGCGCACCAGCCCGCTGGTGCGCGCGAGCGAGAGCTGCGACCTGGCCGGCTTCGGCATCCAGGCGGAGCCGTGGGACACGCTGATGGAGTGGGACTACGGCGACTACGAGGGCATGACCCCGGCCGAGATCCAGGCGATCCGGCCGGGCTGGCTGATCTGGCGCGACGGGGTCCCGGGCGGCGAGTCCGTCGCGGACGTCTCGGCCCGCGCGGACGAGGTCGTCACCTGGGCCCGTTCGGCCGAGCGCGACGTCCTCGTCTTCGCCCACGGCCACATCCTGCGCACCCTGGCCGCCCGCTGGCTCGGCTTCGAAGCCTCCTTCGGGGCCCGCATCCGGCTCGACCCGACCTCCCTGTCGGTCCTGGGCTGGGCGTACGGGGCCCCCGCGCTGGAACGCTGGAACGACACGGGCCACCTGGACGCGTAGCGGAGGCCAGGTGCCCGGGGCGCAGCCCCGCCGACCGCCCGGCCCCCCAGAAGGTCACACCGACGCGTGCCGCGCGAGGAACGCCCCCACGCGCGGGGAACGCTGGTGCGGGATCAGGACGCGGGCCGTCTCCGCCAGCATCGACCGGATCCTGGTGGACTGGACCTCGGCCAGCAGGTCCAGCACCCGGCCACCGGCGAAGGCCGCCTCGTCGGGGGCGCCCGCGTGGGCCAGGTCGTCGGCCAGCTCGGCCGTGTACAGGGCGACGTTGCGGGCGAAGTGCGGATCCTGGAGGTCCGCCGCCCGGCGGGCGTGCCGGGCCGCGCGGGCGTGCTCGCCGAGCGCCGCCCAGCAGCGGGACTCCAGGGACTCCAGCTCGGCCTCGCCGAAGAAGGACATCCACTCGGGGTCGGCTCCCGACGGGCCGCGCGAGAACTCCGTGTGCGCCCGGGTCAGCGCCTCCTCGCAGGCCTTGCGGTCCGCGAGCCCGGCCCAGCCGCCGGCCTCCCGCAGGGCGAGCAGGGACAGGAGCCGCGGGGAACCCAGGGAGCGGGCGGCGCGGCGGCCCGCCTGGGCCGCCCGTACCGACTCGCGGGGGCGACCGCAGTCCCGGGCGAGGAACGCCATGTTGCTGAAGGCGTGCGCCTCCAGTGCGGAATCCCCCGAGACCCGGGCCGTGGCCAGCGCCTCCGCGTAGTGCGAGCGGGCGTCGTCGAAGCGCCCCGAGTCGTGCGCGAGCCAGCCCACCGAGATGGCCAGCTCGCCGGCGCCCGCGTGCAGCCGGTCCTCGGTGGACTGCCGGGTGGCTCCCGCGTCGAGCAACGCGTAGGCGGTGCGCAGGGGTTCCGCGGCCCGCCGGTACAGGGCGTCCGCCCCGTGCCGGTCGTCCAGCAGTCGGATCTGGCGTACGGCGTCCTCGACCGCGGCCGCCTCGGACTCGCCGGCGCGGGAGGGCAGCCGGCGGGTGTCGCCGAGCAGGGCGAGGCTGAGGGTCGCGGCCGCCACGGTCGCGGAGCCGCCCGCCATGAACGCGCGACGCAGCACGTCGCTCTCCTTGAAGCGCGGAGGCGAACCGGGGGAGGGGCGCCTGGTGAAGGGGGAGAAGGGCGAGGGCTGTTCCCGCTGCGCCAGCCGGCCGCGGACGCTCTCGCGCGGGGAGAACCCGAGGTCGGCCAGAGTGCGGCCGGGGAACATGTGGAGGAAGACCCGCTCGTAGGCGTAGTTGGGGCAGCGGATCTCGCCGGACTCGACCCGGCCGATGTAACGGGCGTCGCAGGAAACCGTTTCTCCGATTTCCTTCGCCGCCCTGCGCACCATCGCGGCGAACTCGGCCGGGGAATGCTGACCGCGCAGCCGCCGGAAGGGGGTGTTGGGTGAGTGGGGGGACGCCGCCATGGACGTGGCCTCTCTGGGGCAAGGGACGCGCTGCCGGTGACTGTGGTGCCCGCGTGGCCGGGTGGCCGTGGAGCGGTGTCGCGGTGGAGCGGTGGAACTGTGCCGCGGTGGAGCTGGGTCGCGGTGGAGCGGTGGGGCCGTGGAGCGGTGTGGTGGGGGTGCGACGGGGTGTCCGGCGGGCATGAACGTACCGCCAGCGGTGCAGGGTTGACGCGGTGTTTGGCTACAAAACGGATATCTCACCCGCGATCCGCCATGAACTGCCATCCTTTGCAGCGTCTTGCCGCCGCACCTGTTGACGTCCCCGTGCGTTGAACCCATGCGGAGTGGGAGGAAGCTTCCTGGCTTCCCGTGTCCACTCCCGCGAGGCTCGTACGCGGATCGAGGAGGGGTTCCCTTGGTGGAGGGCGGCATGGAGAGCACTGGAACGAACACCGCGCCCGAGCCCGGCGCGCCCCTGATCACCGGAACACACCTGCTGATCGGCGCGCCCCCGGCCGCCGGCGCCCCGGACCTGGTCACCGTGCCCACCCGGCAGGGGCTCGAGGCCGTCGACATCATCCGCCGGGCCGCCGGCCAGGCCAGCCAGGCGGGCGGCGTCGGCCCGGTCCTGCACGACGGCTCCGGCAGCACCCTCGGCTTCCTCGTCCCGCCCGGCACCGCCGACGCCTGGGACCTCCCCGGCAGCGCCTGCACCCAGACCAACGGGCGCGGCATGCGCTTCGGTGACACCTCGCCCACCGCGGGAGGCACGGGCTGGCTGCTGCCGCCCGAGGCCGTCGGGCCGGTCACCGATCCGGAGGTGCTGCGCGCGGCCCTCGGCGAGGCGGCCCGGCTGATCGAGGCCGCGGACAACTGCCGCTGACCCTCGCCGGCCTCTGACCAGCCATAATGAGGACGTGGCAGGCAAGGGCAAGGACAAGCGGCGCGGGCGCGACACCTCCGAGGCGGTCGTCGGGCAGGTGGACGGCGGCCGGGCCGCGCTGGAGCCCGACCGGGAGCGGCCGCGCGCGTGGACCCTGCTGATCGACGGCGCCCCGCAGTCGCACGTGGACCTGGACGACCCCGGCCACCTGGACTTCTCCTACCAGCGCCGGATCGGCCACCTGATCGACCTCGTGGCCCCCGCCCGCCAGCCCCTGAACGTGCTCCACCTCGGCGGCGGCGCCTTCACCCTCGCCCGCTACACGGCCGCCGCCCGCCCCCGCTCGACGCAGCAGATCGTGGAGATCGACGCCGGGCTCGTGGCCTTCGTACGGGAACACCTGCCGCTGGACCCGCAGGCGCGGATCCGGGTCCGGGCGGTCGACGCCCGGGCCGGGCTCGCCAAGATCCCCGACGGCTGGGCCGATCTGGTGATCGCCGACGTGTTCAGCGGCGCCCGCACCCCCGCGCACCTGACGAGCACCGAGTTCCTGGACGACGTACGCCGGGCCCTGGCGCCGGGCGGCTGGTACGTGGCGAACCTCGCGGACGGCCCGCCCCTCACCCATCTGCGGAGCCAGATCTCGACCGCCGCGTCCCGGTTCGCGGAGCTCGCGGTGGCCGCCGATCCGGTGGTGTGGCGGGGCAAACGATTCGGCAACGCCGTCCTGGTGGCCGCCGACCGCGAGCTCCCGCTCGCCGAGTTCACCCGCCGCGTCGCGAGCGACCCGCACCCCGGCCGGGTCGAACACGGCCGGGCCCTCACCGATTTCGCGGGCGGCGCCGCCCCCGTCTCGGACGCCTCGGCGGTGGCCTCGCCCGAGCCCCCGCAGTCCGTCTTCCGCTAGGCCGTCTCTTTCGGGCCCGCGCGTCAGGGATCGACGATCTCCACCAGCGGCGGGTGGTCGTGCCAGGTGCAGAACACCGACACCTCCCGGCCGTCGCGGGTGAAGGTGACGCGGATCCACGACTCCTGCTTCCACACCTGCATCCGCCAGCCGGCCGCCGGGGTCGCCGAGACCAGCTCGCCCGAGGAAGCGCCGAGGTCGAAGACGACCCGCCCGCCGGAGACGCTGTACGCCTTCACGTTCCCGCTCGCGCCGCCCTGCCCCTTCGAAGGCGCGGCGGACGCCGGCCGCGAGGGCTGGGCCGACGGCTTGGCGGGGGCGGACGCGGAGGGGGAGGCCGAATCCGAGGCGGAGGCCGAGGCGGAAGGGTCCGGCGACGCGTCCGGCGGCAGGGCCTGGTGGGTGGAGGAGGAGAGCGGCCGCGTGGCCAGCGGCACCGCGAGCGGGGGATCGTAGGCGGTGCCGGACATGACCGTGTGCACGCCCCACCACGACAGCGTCACCGCCGCCCCGGTGGCCAGCGTCCACGCCCCGGCATGTACTAGTCCTCGTCGCATCGGTGGACATACTGCCCCACCCGTCCCAGACCTGGCCCGGCACCCTCGGGCATCCCCCGAATGGGCTACGGTGCGGGCCATGGCTAGTGTGCTCGTGGTCGAGGACGACCAGTTCGTACGTTCCGCCCTCATCCGGCACCTGACCGAGGCCTCGCACACCGTGCGCAGCGTCGGTACG
Source organism: Streptomyces sp. NPDC054956 (assembly GCF_053609185.1). Lineage (NCBI taxonomy): Bacteria > Bacillati > Actinomycetota > Actinomycetes > Kitasatosporales > Streptomycetaceae > Streptomyces > Streptomyces sp. NPDC054956. The sequence goes on from NZ_JBSGXB010000012.1 coordinate 25,887, forward strand.
GCCCTCGAGGCACTGCGCGAGGTCGCGCACAACCGCTTCGACGTGGTCATCCTCGACCTCGGACTGCCCGACCTGGACGGGGCCGAGGCGCTGAAGATGCTGCGCGGCATCACCGACGTGCCCGTGATCATCGCGACCGCCCGGGACGACGAGGCGGAGATCGTCCGGCTGCTCAACGACGGCGCCGACGACTACCTGACCAAACCTTTCTCCGTGGAGCACCTCTCCGCCCGGATGGCCGCCGTGCTGCGCCGTGCCCGCTCCTCGGCGGGTGCCGAACCGCCCTCCCGCGTGCTGCGCGTCGGCGGCCTCGCCATCGACCCGCTGCGGCGCCAGGCCGAGCTGGACGGGGCGGTACTGGACCTCACGCGCCGGGAGTTCGACCTGCTGACCTTCCTCGCCGGGCGGCCGGGCGTGGTGGTGGCCCGCCGGGAGCTGCTCGCCGAGGTCTGGCAGCAGTCGTACGGCGACGACCAGACCATCGACGTCCACCTGTCGTGGCTGCGCCGCAAGCTCGGTGAGACGGCCGCCAATCCGCGCTACCTGCACACGCTGCGGGGGGTCGGGGTCAAGCTGGAGCCGCCGCAGTGAGCGGCGCACGCGCGGCCGACGGGCCGCAGACGACCACGATGGCCGCAGTGGTGCGCCGCGCGGGCGGAGAAGCGAGCCGACGGAGATGAGGTGGGCCCTGGTCAAGGTGTGCCTCGCGGTCACCGTCATGGTGGTCGTGGCGTTCGCCGTACCGCTCGGGCTGGTCGTCCAGGAGATGGCCAGCGACCGGGCGTTCTCCAACGCCGAGCGGCAGGCCGCCACCATCGGGCCGACGCTGTCCATCACCACCGACCCGGTGCAGCTGCGCAGGGCCGTGGAGTCCACGCAGATGGGCGCCGCCCGGCGGATGGCCGTGCACGTGCCGGCCATCGGCGACAGCGCGCACGTGGACATCGGCGACGGCTGGGCCGGCGAGCACGCCGTCGCCGAGACCCGGCGGATCGGGCGGGCGGCCACGGCCCCGGTCGCGGGCGGCGGCTCGGCGCTGCTCCAGCCCATCGCGCTCGGCTCCGGGGACATCGCGGTGGTGGAGATCCTCGTCCCGGAGAGCGAGGTCAGCAACGGCGTCGCCACCGCCTGGGTGGTCCTCGCGGGCGTCGGCCTCGCCCTGATCGTGGGCTCGGTGGCGGTCGCGGACCGGCTGGGCGCCCGGCTCGTGCGGCCGGCCGAGCGGCTCGCGGACGCCGCGCACCAGCTGGGGGAGGGGCGGCTCGGGGCGCGGGTCCCGGAGGAGGGGCCGAAGGAACTCCGCTCGGCGGCCGTCGCGTTCAACTCGATGGCGGACCAGGTGGTGGAACTCCTCGCCAACGAGCGGGAGCTGGCCGCCGACCTCTCGCACCGGCTGCGGACGCCGCTGACGGTGCTGCGGCTCAACACGGCCTCACTGGGCGACGGCCCGGCGGCGGAGCAGACCCGCGCGGCCGTGGAGCAGCTGGAGCGCGAGGTCGACACGATCATCCGTACGGCCCGCGAGCAGCGCGCGCCCGCCTCCGCCGCGGGCGGCGCCGGTGCCGGCTGCGACGCCTCCGAGGTGATCCGCGACCGGATGGCGTTCTGGTCGGCGCTGGCCGAGGACGAGGGCCGCGAGGTGCGGCTCGCGGGGGTCGACCGTACGGTACGCATCCCCGTGGCCCGGCCCGAGCTCGCGGCCGCGCTGGACGCCATGCTCGGCAACGTCTTCCGGCACACCCCGGAGGGCACTCCCTTCGCGGTGGACGTCCACGACGCCGGGGACGCGGTCATCGTGCTCGTCTCGGACGCGGGCGGCGGCATCGCCGATCCGGACGCGGCCCTGCGGCGCGGCAACGACGGCGGCCGGGACGGCTCGACGGGCCTCGGCCTGGACATCGTGCGGCGCGTGGCGGAATCGACGGGCGGCGACGTGCGGCTCGGGCGCTCGGTGCTCGGCGGCACCGAGGTGCGGGTGTGGATCGCGCTGGACGGGCGCTCGCGGGGGGAGTCCGGCCGCGTGGGCCGCGGCCGGCGCAAGCGGCGGGGCAACTGACGTAACCCTGGGGACGGCGGGGGCGCGCCGCACGTCCGGTATGTCCCCATGTCGATACGGTCCGCGCCATGGACACCCTCATCTTCGGCGGCCTACTCGCCACGCTGATCGCGATGTACCGGGACTCGTCGAGGACGGTCGTGCTCGGCGCCTGGTGGCTCATGCTGCTCGCCGTCATCCTGCTGCTGGCGCACCACATCACCAGCAGCCTCGCCCTCACCTTGAGCTACTGACCGTGGCCGCGATGTCCAGCCTCCTTCCGGAGGCGCCGCTGGAGGGCGGCCTGCTGGGGCGGGTCCAGTACTGGTTCGCGTGCGTCTTCGCCATCGGCTGGACGGGCGTGGTCTGCGGAGGGCTCTTCTACCAGTTCGGGCTGTGGGAGTACCCGTGCCCGCTCTGCATCGTGCAGCGGATGTTCATGCTGCTGGCGGCGATCGGCGCGGCGCACATCATCCGCACGGCGCTGACGCGCGGGGCGGTCACCGGCCGGGACTACATGATGGGCTGGGGCCTGACGCTCGTCGCGGTGATCGCGGGCTCGTTCGCGTCGTGGCGGCAGACGATGCTGCACATCCTGCCGGGCGACAAGGGGTACGGGAGCGAGGTGTTCGGCCTGCACCTGTACGTCTGGGCGTGGATCCTCTTCCAGGCCTCGGTCGTCGCGGTCGGGATCGTCCTGTCCCTCGCCCACTCCACGGCCGACCGGGCGATTCCGGCCGAAGGCCCGGGCCCGTACCGCACGGTGGGGCTGCTCGCGCTGTGGTTCCTGGGGCTGGTGATCGCCGTGAACATCGTGGCGGTCTTCCTGGAGGAGGGCTTCCACTGGTTCCTGCCGGACGACCCCTCGCGCTACCAGTTCTTCTACGACGTGGGGATCCTCGACTAGCCGAAGTCGGCGCGGAGTCGACGCCCGGCGCGCGCGAACCTCCCCGGACCTGCTTGAGTGCTCGCGCCCGCAACCCGTACCGGATTGGAAACCGCCATGCGCTACGCAGTTCTCGGCACCGGCATCGTCGGCCGTACGGTGGCCGCCAAGCTGCTCTCCCTGGACCACGAGGTCGTCATCGGCACCCGGGACCCGGAGGCCACCCTCACCCGCACCGAGTACGCCGAGTGGCAGGGGGCCCACCCGGCGGCGGGCCTCGCCGCCTTCGCGGACGCGGCGCGCGGCGGCGAGACGCTGATCAACGCCACCGGCGGGCGGGTCAGCGTGGCCGCCCTGACCGAGGCGGACGCCGCCCACCTGGAGGGCAAGGTCCTGATCGACGTCGCGAACCCGCTGGACTTCTCGCACGGGTTCCCGCCGGGGCTCGACCCGGTGGACGACGACAGCCTGGGCGAGCTGATCCAGCGGACCTTCCCGGGGCTGCGCGTGGTCAAGACGCTCAACACGATGAACTGCCAGGTCATGGTCGATCCGGCCAGGGTCCCCGGCGACCACACCGTCTTCCTCTCGGGTGAGGACGCCGAGGCCAAGAAGGCCGTACGGGAGCTCCTGTACTCCTTCGGCTGGCGCGAGCACGCCGTCATCGACCTGGGCGGCATCGAGACGGCGCGCGGCACGGAGATGCTGCTGCCCATCTGGCTCCGGCTGATGGGGGCCCTCGGGCACACGGACTTCAACTTCCACATCCAGGGCGCGGAGCGGAGGCAGTAGCCGCACGGGCGGGCCCGGCACGGGCGGAGCAGCCGCGCGCCCGGACGGAGGCGGAGATGTTGCCGGGCGCTCCGCCTCCGCCCAGGGTGGCCGTGACGAAAGGAGCCACGCATGAGAGTCATGCTCAGGGCCCATTTGGACACGCCCGCGACGAACCAGGGCATCAAGAGCGGCGCCCTCCCCGAGGCCATCAAGAACCTCATGGCGGCCGTCAAGCCGGAGGCGGCCTATTTCGGCCTCGACGAGGGCGTACGGTCCTGCTGGATCGTCTTCGACCTCCAGGACAGCTCGCAGCTGCCGCCCCTGTTCGAGGACCTGTTCCTCCAGTTCAACGCGGAGCTGGAGGTCGCTCCGGTGATGAACGCCGAGGACCTGGCGAAGGGGCTGGCGGCGATGAAGGCCTCGCCGGGCTGAGCGCCGGCCCCCGCACCACCCGTCCGACGGCCGCCCACGCCACCACCGCGGAGGCGGCCGCCGCGCCGCAGGACAGCGCGAAGGCCGCCCGGTACCCGTACGCCTCGGCCAGCGGCCCGGCGAGCGCCGCGGCCAGCGCCTGGCCGATGATCAGACCGCTGCCGATCAGGGTCATGGCCTCGGCCATCCGCTGCGCCGGGCCGGTCCGTTCCACCAGGCCGAACAGCGCGATCAGGTGCGGGGCGACGGCCAGCCCGGTACCGGCGACGGCGAAGGCCGCGCCCCACAGGCCCGATGCGGCGAGCAGCGGGAGCGTCAGCAGCGCCTGGGCGGTGATGGTGCGGCGCAGCCGGAGGGTCAGGTCCGCCGAACCGGGCCGGGCCACCGTCACGAAGCCCGCGATCGAGCTGGTCACGGCCATGGCGGCCCACACCAGCCCGGCGGCCCCGGGGGAGCCGGCCGACTCGGCGAGCGCGTTGATCCCGGTGTTGGCCGAACTCCAGGCCGCGCCCTGCAGGACGGCCATGGCGAACAGCAGGGCCAGCCCCGGCGACCACAGTCGTACGTCGCCCCGCGCGGCGGAGGCGTTCCCCGCCGGCCCGGGCGCCGTGCGGTGCAGGGCGAAGAGCGCCCCGAAGACCACGATCAGGACGGCCGCGAGGAGCAGGGCGGACGCGGGGTGGACGGTCACGGCGAGGATGCCGGCCAGCGCGGGCCCCACCATGAAGCCGACCTCGTCGAGCGTGGTGTCGAAGGAGAGCGCGGCCCCGACCAGGGCCTTGTCCCCTCCGGCCAGCCGCGCCCACCGGGCCCGGGCCAGCGGCCCGATCTGCGGCACCGTGAGGCCGGCGGCGACGGCGAGCGCCGTCCGTGAGGCCAGGGGCAGCCCGCCGAGGACGGCCGCGACGAGGGCGAGGAGCACGACGGCGTTCGCCGCGCAGGCGACCAGCAGGACGGGGCGGTGGCCGTGCCGGTCGGCGAGCCGGCCGATGACCGGGCCGCCGAGGGCCTGGCCCAGCCAGAGGGCGGCGGCGACGGTGCCGGCCTCGCCGATGCCGTCGCGTTCGTTGACGAGCATCAGGGTCCCGATGGGGCACAGCGCGGCGGGGAGCCGGGCGAGGAACCCGTAGAGGGGCAGGGCGCGGCCGCCGAGGGCGAAGACCCCGCGGAAGCCGGCGGATGAGGATTCGGACACGGACAACCTCCAGCCGCACGCCGACCCTCCCGTTTCTCCGGCGCGCGCCGTTGCCCGTTGACCGGGACGCTAGCGGCTGAACGGCCGCTTCGACAGACCCTGCCGGGCTCCGGATGGTGCCGGTCGGGTCGGTCGGGTCGGCCGGGTCAGTCGGTGTCGCCCGAGGTCAGGCGCTTGGCCTGGGCACGGCCGACCTCGGCGGCGCGGTGGAGGTAGTCCGCGATGACGGCGAGCTCGGTGTCGGAGTAGCTCTGCAGTACGGCGCCGAAGGCACGGCCGGGCGTCTCCCAGGCGGCGCCGATGCGGTCGCGGGCGGCGGGCGCGAGGGCCACGAGGGAGCGGCGGCGGTCGTTCGGGTCGGCGTGGCGCTCGACGATGCCGGCCTTGACCATGCGGTCGACCAGCCGCGTCGCGGAGCCCGAGGTCAGGCCGGTGAGGCGGGCGATGTCACCGGTACTGACCGGGCCGGGCTCCATGTCGAGGAGGGCGACGCACTGCATGTCGGTGGGGTGCAGGCCGACGTGGTCGGCCATGGCCTGGTTGAAGAGCGAGTAGTCGGCGTAGTGCCGCTGGCTCTCGGTGACGATGCGCGCGAGCAGCTCGGCGCGGGTCCACTCATCACTCGAACGAGCGTTATCGGTTGACATCGGCTTCTCCGTGGTCCAAATTTGTCTGTGTGACGCAGAGAATGCGTCGCACAGAATCTGCGTCACGTACTCAGTCTAGAACAGGAACACGCCATGTCGAAGATCCTCGTCACCGGCGGCCGCGGCGCCGTCGCCCGCGGCCTCTCCTCCCTCCTCGCCACCGCCGGTGTCCCGCACCGCCTCGCATCCCGCGAGCCGGACAAACCCGGCACCGTCCACTGCGACCTCACCGATCCCGCCACCTTCGCCGACGCCCTCGCCGGTGTGGGCTCCGTCTTCCTCTACGCCGAGGCCGCCGCCGTCGACACCTTCGTGAAGGAGGCCGTCACCGCCGGAGTCGAGCACGTCGTGCTCCTGTCCTCCTCCTCGGTGCTCGCCCCGAACGCCGCCGACAGCCCGCTCGCCGCCTCCCACCTCGCGGTCGAGGAGGCGCTCCTGGCCTCCCCGCTGCGCTCGACCCTGCTGCGCCCCGGATCCTTCGCGAGCAATGCCCTCGGCTGGGCCTGGTCGCTGAAGTCCGGCCGCCCGGTCCACCTGCCGTACCCGGGCTCGTACTGCGACCCGGTCCACGAGAGCGATATCGCCGAGGCCGCCTTCGCGGTCCTCACCGACCCCTCGCTCGGCGGGCGCGCCCACCACCTGACCGGACCGCAGTCGCTGACGTTCGCCGCGCAGATCGCCGTACTCGGCGACGCCATCGGCCGGTCCATACCCTTCGAGTCCGTCTCCCCCGAGCAGTGGAAGTCCGAGGTCGACGGCTGGATACCGGGTCCGTACGCCGAGGCCCTGCTCGACTTCTGGGCCTCCACCGACGGCCTCCCGGTCGAGATCACCGACGAGGTCGAGCGGCTCACCGGCCACCCGGCCCGCACCTTCGGGACCTGGGCCGAGGACCACGCCGACGCCTTCCGCGCCTGATGCCTCGGGGGGCCGACCCGCGCATCCGGGAGTGGGACATGCGCAAGCCGGACATGCGAAAGGCCCCGCTCCGCTTTCGCGGAACGAGGCCTTCTCGCAGGGTGAGTGACGGGACTTGAACCCGCGGCCACCTGGACCACAACCAGGTGCTCTACCAACTGAGCTACACCCACCATGTCCGGTCGGAAAACCGACCGGCCGAAGAAAAGGGTACAGGGTCCGGGAGGGTGCTCGCTCCCCCCTTTCCCCGCGCCCCTCTCCGTCGGGTGCTACGGGGTGCTACACCTCGGGAACGACGTGCTTGGCCGCGATGGCCCGCGCCGTGTCCGAGTCCGGTCCGGGCTGAGGCACGAAGACGGCCTCCCTGTAGTAGCGCAGCTCGGCGATGGACTCCTTGATGTCCGCGAGCGCCCGGTGGTTGCCGTTCTTCGGGGGGCTGTTGAAGTACGCGCGCGGGTACCAGCGGCGCGCCAGCTCCTTGATCGAGGACACGTCCACGATCCGGTAGTGCAGGTACCCCTCCAGCGCGGCCATGTCGCGCAGCAGGAAGCCGCGGTCGGTACCGACCGTGTTTCCGCAGAGCGGGGCCTTGCGGGGCTCCTTCACGTGTTCCCGTACGTAGGCCAGGACCTGTGCCTCGGCATCCGCGAGGGTGGTCCCGCCGGCCAGCTCGTCGAGCAGGCCGGAGGCCGTGTGCATCTCGCGCACCACGTCGGGCATGGTCTCCAGGGCCGCGTCCGGCGGGCGGATCACGATGTCCACGCCTTCGCCGAGCACGTTGAGCTCCGAGTCGGTGACCAGTGCGGCCACCTCGATAAGTGCGTCGTCCGTCAACGAGAGCCCGGTCATCTCGCAGTCGATCCACACCATGCGATCGTTCATGCGCCCCACCTTATGCGGATTACGCGGAAGGTCCCCCACAACGGTGTGCACCGTTGTGGGGGACCTCCTCGGAGCGATGCCCTCGCGGGGCTACGCGTGCTCGCGCAGCACCCGCCCGGGAGCGTAGAGCTCCGTCACCGTGGGACCGGCCGCGGCCAGTGCCGCCGCGGCCCGCTGCGGCTGCGGAGTGCGCTGGTGCGGCACCGGCGACTCCGACAGCTGCGCCACCTGGGCCACGTCCGCCTGCGGGCGACGGGCCCGGTAGGCGGAGCGGTAGGCGGCCGGGGAGGACCCCAGCTGGCGGCGGAAGTGCCCGCGCAGCGCGACCGGCGAGCGGAACCCGCAGCGTCCGGCGACCTCGTCGACCGAGTAGTCGGAGGTCTCGAGCAGCCGCTGCGCCTGGAGCACCCGCTGGGTGATCAGCCACTGCAGCGGCGCGCTGCCGGTGAGCGAGCGGAACCGCCGGTCGAAGGTGCGCCTGCTCATGTAGGCGCGGGCGGCGAGGGTCTCCACGTCGAACTGCTCGTGGAGGTGCTCCAGCGCCCAGGCGACGACCTCGGCCAGCGGATCGGCGCCGATCTCCTCCGGCAGCGACCGGTCGAGGTAGCGCTCCTGGCCACCCGTGCGGCGCGGCGGGACGACGAGCCGGCGGGCCAGTGCCCCGGCCGCCTCGCTGCCGTGGTCCGTGCGCACGATGTGCAGGCACAGGTCGATTCCGGCCGCGGTGCCCGCGGACGTCAGCACGTCGCCGTCGTCGACGAACAGCTCGCGCGGATCGACGTGGACGGACGGGTAGCGCTTGGCCAGCGTCGGCGCGTACATCCAGTGCGTCGTCGCGGGCCGGCCGTCGAGCAGGCCGGCGGCGGCGAGCACGAACGCACCCGTGCACAGACCGACGATCCGGGCCCCCTCCTCGTGCGCCAGACGCAGTGCGTCGAGCGCCTCCGGCGGCGGCGGCGATGTGATGGAACGCCACGCGGGCACGACGACCGTGCCTGCCCGAGCGATCGCCTCCAGCCCGTATGGCGCGGTCAGTTCGAGTCCGCCGGTGGTCCGAAGCGGACCGTCCTCACCGGCGCAGACGAGCAGTCGGTAGCGTGGAACTCCCGCGTCCTGCCGGTCAATGCCGAACACGGAAAGTGGAATGGAGCTCTCGAAGATCGGCCCGCCGCTGAAGAGCAGCACCGCGACGATCTCCCTGCGGCGACGCCCCGCGAGCTTCCTGCCGTCCACAACGACGGCGGTGGAATCCTGGCTCATGGCGCTAAGCCCCCCTTGGGTGTCGCGACTCCTTGGTCTGGTCGCACCTGCACGTTTCCCCTCGGCCTTGCACGTGGCTCCCCCGCCGTAAATACATGATCGAATCTACTGCGTCCCGTGGTGTCGGCGTGACAAGTTCAGCACGCAGCGCTATGTCGACTTGGCAACTTGGCGAAAAGTATTCGATCAGGAAGTGTTCCGCTCCGCTACCCGCGTGGGAAGCGCACTGTCCGGCCATGGCCAGTACTCATAGGGTCAGGGACCCCCAGTGGTGACGTAGTCGCTGATGGTGAGGGGGTTGGGGGGACATTCCGGCAAGGGGGGTGACCTGCCGGGAAGTTGGCTGAAAACGTGCGGGTGTGGATGTGCGAATCGGTCAGTCGTGAGGGGGCAAACCGCCGGAACCGTGACATCCCCGGTGCGCGGAGCTCCCGGCGCGCGAGTGCCGGCCCCGATGGACGGACACCGGACGGTCCTCCACGAGCACCCGGGCCGCGTTCCGCTCCTCCTTCTCCGAGTGCCGCAGCAGCACCCGGCAGGCGGCCGTCACGGCGGCCAGGCCGAGCGTGGCCACCGCGGCCCCGCCGAAGGAGGTCCCGTAGACGACGAGGACCACGGGGACGAGCAGGCAGCTGAAGGCCGCCCAGCGCACCACGTCACCCGCGGGGTCGTCGTGGGGGCGTCTCGAGGGGTGCACGGACGAGTGAAGGGGGAAGGGCGGCGTGTGGACGGACTGCGTCGGCTGAGCGGGCGACTGAGCGGGCTGGACGGGGTGAACCGGATGACCGGGCACGGCGTGCTCCCTGCGGGCTCTTCCTGGACGGTCGGACTCGTGTCCAACGGCGGGCGGAGCGGCTCGGTCACTGCGCGCACGGGTGGCGCGTACCCCGCGCCGAGTTCTTGGTCACTGGCTGTAGGGGACAGCGGCCATTGCCAAGGCGGCACGGCTGCGGCATGCTCCCTTGGACGCTCTCCAAGGGCGGCATGCCCTGTGCAGCACAGGAGTGTCGCCGTACCCTGGTGGGTATGGGCTTGGGAAGATGCTTCCCGGACAGAGCTCGGTCACACTGAGTTGCCATTCCTTGAAACATCACCGCCAGATCCGTCGCTTCCGCCTACTGTCGCCCCGCCGCCTTGTCCCTTCCCCCGAGGACCTCTTCGCCGAGACACCCATGGCCGGTCACGAATTCTCCGAACCCGCGGACCGCAAGCGCAAACGCCTCGCCGACCCCGAATCGGCCGACCTGCGCGCGGTGGAACAACCACGTCATCCCTGCGACCCGGCCTTCCGGCACGGGGTCGTGGTGGGCTTCGACGGATCCACGTCCAGTGAGCGAGCCCTCGCGTACGCGATCGGGATGGCCCGTCGCTCCGGCTCCGGCCTGATCATCGTCCACGTGGCCAACCGGCTGCCCACCACCGTGTGGGCCGGCTGCGAGCCGCCCGTCTTCGTGGACGTGCCGGACCACCGCACCGAGGTGCTGGGTCTGGAGCTGGCCTGCGCCGACTACCTCTCCGAAGTCCCGTGGATCCTCGTCGAGCGCGGCGGGGACATCTGCCACGAGCTGGAGGAGGTCGGCCGGGAGTACTCGGCGGACGCCATCGTGGTCGGCTCCACGCACGGGATCGTCGGCCGGATCTTCGGCTCGGTGGCGGGCCGGCTGGCGAAGCGCGCGCAGCGACCCGTCGTTGTCATCCCGTAACCGACCGTATGTCGATTGTGTGGTTGTGAACCCCCTTGTAAGGGGTAGATAAAGGCTGCTGGGACGCAGCAAACAACTGCAGATCGAAGGGAGCCCGCCGTGGACAATGGTGTCTCTGCGGGAAGCACGGCCTCGACTTCGACCCTCGGGAACATCGCCCTGGGTCTCACCCTTCTCGCGTTCGGTATCGGCCACACCGGAATCATCGACGGTGTGACCGTGGCCAACTCCGTGTCGCTCGCGACCTTCCTTGGCGGACTCGCCCTGTTCGTCCTCGGAATCCTCGAATACCGCGGCGGCAACGGCTTCAACGGCACCGCGTTCGCGGGCCTCGGCGCCTTCTGGTTCACCTGGGCCAACGGCGCGGACGGAAAGGTTTCGGCACACGCGGCCGGCCTGTTCCTCGTCCTCTTCGCCATGCTCGCGCTGACCCTCACGGCCGCCTCCTCGGGCGGGCTGTTCGGGCAGGGCGTGTACGGCCTGTTCACCCTCTCCCTCGTGCTCCTGGCGATAGGCACCTTCGCCGAGACCGACGGGCTGGCCAAGGCGGCCGGCTGGGTGGCGGCACTCTCCGGACTGCTGGCCTGGTACGGGGCCACGGCAGCGCTGGCGAGCTGGCCGATGGCGCTCGGCAAGGGTTCGCGCGGCGCGGTCGCCGCGAGCTGACGGACCGGCGGACCGGCGGACCGGTCCCGCGCGGACCGGACGCGAGAAAGGCCCCCGGGGTGATCCCCGGGGGCCTTCCTCGTGCGCGGTGCGCGGTCCGGCTACTCGACGGTGACGGACTTCGCCAGGTTGCGCGGCTTGTCGATGTCCCGGCCCAGGGCCAGGGCGGTGTGGTACGCCAGCAGCTGCAGCGGGATGCCCATCAGGATCGGGTCCAGCTCGTCCTCGTTCTTGGGCACGAGGATCGTGTGGTCGGCCTTCTCCTGCTTGCTGTGGGCGACGGCGAGGATCCGGCCGCTGCGGGCCTTGATCTCCTCCAGCGCCGCGCGGTTCTTCTCCAGCAGGTCGTCGTCCGGAACGATCGCGACCGTCGGCAGCGAGGGCTCGATGAGCGCCAGCGGGCCGTGCTTGAGCTCGGAGGCCGGGTAGGCCTCGGCGTGGATGTAGGAGATCTCCTTCAGCTTGAGGGAGGCCTCCAGGGCCACCGGGTAACCGCGGACCCGGCCGATGAACATCATCGACTTGGCCTCGGCGTACTCGGCCGCCAGCTTCTTGATGTCCTCTTCGCCGTCGAGGATCTCCTGGATCTGCGCGGGCAGCTTGCGCAGGCCGTCGATGATCCGCTTGCCGTCGGTGACCGAGAGGTCCCGGATGCGGCCCAGGTGCACGGCGAGCAGCGCGAAGGCCACGACCGTGTTGGTGAAGCACTTGGTGGAGACGACGCAGACCTCGGGGCCGGCGTGCACGTACACGCCGCCGTCGGCCGCGCGGGCGATCGCGGAGCCGACCACGTTGACCACGCCGAGGACGCGGGCGCCCTTGCGCTTGAGCTCCTGCACGGCCGCCAGCACGTCGTACGTCTCACCCGACTGGGAGACGGCGATGTAGAGGGTGTCGGGGTCCACGACCGGGTTGCGGTAGCGGAACTCCGAGGCCGGCTCGGCGTCGGCGGGGATGCGGGCGAGGCTCTCGATGAGGCCCGCGCCGATCATGCCCGCGTGGTACGAGGTGCCGCAGCCCAGGATCTTGACCCGGCGGATGCCGCGCGCCTCGCGCGGGTCCAGGTTCAGGCCGCCGAGGTGGACGGTGTTGAAGCGGTCGTCGATCCGGCCGCGCAGGACGCGGTCGACCGCGTCGGCCTGCTCGGAGATCTCCTTGTGCATGTACGTGTCGTGGCCGCCCATGTCGTAGGAGGCGGCCTCCCACTCCACGGTCTCGGGCGTGGCGGTGGTCGTCGTACCGGAGGTGGTGTACGTCCGGAAGTCGTCGGCCTTCAGGGTGGCCATCTCGCCGTCGTCGAGGGTGACGATCTGGCGGGTGTGGGCGACGAGCGCGGCGATGTCCGAGGCGACGAACATCTCCTTCTCGCCGATGCCGAGGACGACCGGGGAGCCGTTGCGGGCGACGACGATGCGGTCGGGGAAGTCGGCGTGCATGACGGCGATGCCGTAGGTGCCGTCGACGACCTTCAGCGCCTCGCGGACCTTCTCCTCCAGGGTGTCGGCCTGGGCGCGGGCGATGAGGTGGACGAGCACCTCGGTGTCGGTCTCGGAGAGGAAGACGACGCCGTCGGCCTCCAGCTTGGCGCGCAGCTCGGAGGCGTTGTCGACGATGCCGTTGTGGACGACGGCGACCTTGTTGTCGGCGTCCAGGTGCGGGTGGGAGTTGATGTCGCTCGGGGCGCCGTGGGTGGCCCAGCGGGTGTGGGCGATGCCGGTGGTGCCGGCGAAGCGCTTGGGTACCCGGGACTCCAGCTCGCGTACGCGGCCCTTGGCCTTGACGACCTTCAGGGCCGAGGCCTTCGGGCTGTTGACGACGATGCCCGCGGAGTCGTAGCCGCGGTACTCCAGTCGCTGCAGGCCCTCCAGCAGCAGCGGTGCCACGTCACGCTTGCCGATGTAACCCACGATTCCGCACATAAGGTCTTTCCCCTCCTGAAAATTCTGAAGTTCGATTGCTCTCGTTGCCGCTGCCCGCCCCCTGACCGGGGCGGTGCTCAGCCGTAGACGATGCGGCGCAGCTGCCGGAGCGATAGCTCCGGGGGCGCCACGGCGCGGTGCGGCAGTTCGGCCGCGATCCGCTCGAAGATGTCCGCGTTGACCGCGCCGCCGGACTGGAGCTCACGGTGGCGCCGCCGGACGAACTCTTCGGTGCTCTCGTCGAAGTACGCGAGCACGTCGAGCACCACTCGGGCGGCTTCGCCCCGCTGGAGCGAGGTGCTGCGCACCAAGTGGTCGACGAGGTCGTCGTGCGACGGGCGGCGGTCGGGCATCCGTCGATATTGACGGCAAGAGCGGCAGAACGCAAAGATCCTGCCCGAAATCGGGCAGGATCGTGCTGGTCTGGACCAACGGATGGGTCAATTCCGGTCTTCGATGCTCAGAAACGTCCCAAAATCGCCGCTTTCGCCGTGCTGAACTCCTCGGCCGTGAGGATCCCCGACTGGTGCAGTTCTCCCAGCTCGCGCAGCCGCCGCAGCAGGACGTCGTGGTCCGCCGCCTCCCCGGACCCCGGCGCGGGCTTCTCCTGATCGGAAGAGGGGTCGGAAGCGAAGCCGGAAGAGAGGACGGGCGCGGAGACGGGCGCGGGGACGGGCGCGGGATCGGGCGCGGGATCGGGCGCCGCCGGGTGCGGCATGCGCACCGTCACGGCGGCCGCGACCAGCGCCATCAGCGGGTCCTTCTTGAACCCGTAGAGCTCCACGGTGTGCGGGTCGTACTTCGGCGCTGCGCTCGCCGTGGCACCGGCCAGGACGAAGCGCAGCCACCCGTGGTCCAGGCCCCGCGACGGGTTCCACTCCACCGACCGCACGTCCGCGACCCGGAACTCCCGCGGGCCGCCCGAACTCTTGGCCTCCTCCGCCGTCCAGTTCCAGTCCAGGGACACCCGGTCCCCGTCGAAGGCCACCGTCCCGTCGCCCGCGCCGACCGTGATCGGGACGGCGGGGCCGGGCAGGAGGTAGGAGTCCGCGGGCCCGGGGTCCACCTGGTCGAGCAGCAGGGCGTTGCGCACCTCGTCCACGAAGTACTCCGCGACCCCCGACCGGTCCGGCTTCACGGTCAGCCGGTAGGGATCGGAGGCCTCCGGCAGCCGCCCGCCCGTCACCTGGAGCAGCGGGTCGGCGCCGTCACGCAGCCGCAGGCGCAGCCGGCCCGCCTTGCGACCCGGTTCGTAGGAGATCCCCGCCAGCGCGTGCAGCGGCACGATCACCTCGCCCAGCGTCTGGCGCAGCAGCCCCACCTCTTTGTCGCGGCCCGGCACGATGCGTACCGAGTCCCCTTCGAACGTCCATGTGCCGTCCTTCTGGATGATTTCCGCCATCCCCGGATTCTCGCACCGCCCTTCCGGGCCCGGTGGGCCTATATCTGGGCGCATGAGAGTCCCGCGACGCGCGCTCGCCGTCCTCCTCGTCCTCGCCGCCGTCCCCGCGGCCGTCTCCTGCGGCTCCGCCCGCGGGGACGACTCCCGGCCCGGCGACGAGCCACCCGCCGCGCTCGCCCCCTTCGACCGGCTCCTGCCGGCGCCCGCCTCCGCGCACGCCGGGGGCCCGGGGTACGCCTTCGGGCCGGGCACGGTCATCCGTACCGGTCTGACGGACGACGAGGAGGTCCGCCGGGTCGGCGAACTCCTCGCCGAGCAGCTGCGCGGGCCCAGCGGGCTCCCGCTGCCCGTGGTGGACGGCGTCGAGGGCGACGGAATCCGGCTCGAGATCGACGAGGACGCCCGGGGGGCGGGGGAGGAGGGGTACCGGCTGGAGTCCGGACCCGGCGGGGTCACCCTCACCGCCCGCACGCCCGCCGGGCTCTTCCACGCCGGGCAGACACTGCGCCAGCTGCTGCCGGTGTCCGGCCCGGGGACGGTGCCCGGCGGAACGGTCACCGACGCGCCGCGCTTCGCGTACCGCGGGGCGATGATCGACGTGGCCCGCCACTTCTTCACGGTCGAGCAGGTCAAGAGGTACGTGGACCAGCTCGCGCAGTACAAGGTCAACACCCTGCACCTGCACCTGACCGACGACCAGGGGTGGCGCATCGCGATCGACTCCTGGCCCAGGCTCGCGGAGTACGGGGGCGCCGGCGAGGTCGGCGGCGGGCCCGGCGGCCACTGGACGAAGGACGAGTACCGCGAGCTGGTGGCGTACGCGGGCGAGCGGTACGTGGACGTGGTCCCGGAGATCGACATGCCGGGGCACGTGAACGCGGCGCAGGCCGCCTACGCGGAGCTGAACTGCGACGGCAAGGCACGCGAGCGCTACACCGGGATCAAGGTCGGCTTCAGCTCGCTGTGCGTCGGCGACGAGCGGACGTACGAGTTCATCGACCAGGTGCTCGGGGAGATCGCGGAGCTGACCCCGGGGAAGTACCTCCACATCGGCGGCGACGAGGCGCACTCCACGCCCGCCGCGGACTACGCGGCCTTCATGGACCGGGCGCAGGCGGTGGTGGCCCGGCACGGCAAGACGGTGGTGGCCTGGCACCAGCTCGCGACGGCCCGTCCGGCCGGGGGAGCGGTGCTCCAGTACTGGGGCCACGACCGCACCCCGGCCGCGGAGAAGGCGGCGGTGGCCGCGGCCGCGAAGGCGGGCCACCCGGTGATCCTGTCCCCGGCGGACCGGCTGTACCTGGACATGAAGTACGACAAGGCGACGAAGCCGGGGCTGGCCTGGGCCGGGTACGTGCCGGTGCGCCGCTCCTACGACTGGAACCCGGGGACGTACCTGGCCGGTGTCCCGCAGTCCGCGGTCCTCGGGGTGGAGGCCCCGCTGTGGACGGAGACGATCGCGACCCGCACCGACTGGGAGTTCATGGCCTTCCCCCGGCTCCAGAGCCTGGCGGAACTGGGCTGGTCGCCCGCCGGTGCGCTCGGCTGGGAGGGCTACCGGCAGCGGCTGGCCGCGCAGGGGCCGCGCATGGACGCGCAGGACATCAACTATCACCGGGCGCCGGACGTTCCCTGGAGCCCGTGAGGCGCGTTCCCCGGGCCGCATCCGTGTGGGCGATCGAACCATCACTCGTGGGGGTGGAACTCGGGGTCCGGCGGGCGCAGCCCGCTCCGGCCGGGGCCCGCGTACCAGAAGGGTGGTGGCGCTCGCAGGAACCCACGGACGGAGAGATAGCCCCATGCCCCTCTATCCCCCACGGCGCCGGTCCGGGCGCATCACTGCGGCGAGCGCCGCGGCACTGGCGCTCGTACTGAGTCTGCCCACGGCGGCCGCGGCCGCCCCCGGTGACCTGGACACCTCCTTCAGCGGCGACGGCAAGGTCGTCACCGACGTGACCGGCTACGAGAACATCTCGGGCATGGCCGTGCAGTCGGACGGAAAGATCGTCACGGTCGGCGACGGCTACTTCGACGAGACCTCGGGCGACTTCGTCGTGGTGCGGTACAACACCGACGGCAGCCTGGACACGACCTTCGGCGGCGACGGCATCGTCACCACCGACTTCGACATCAACAACGACGAGGCGCGGGCCGTGGCCGTGCAGCCCGACGGCAAGATCGTCGTGACCGGGGGCTCCACCTCCATCGCCGGCACCGGAACGTGGGCGACGGCCCGCTACAACCCCGACGGCAGTCTGGACACCGGATTCGGTGACGGCGGCAAGGCGCTCACGGACCCCGACGTCGACTCGATCGACACCGCCCTGGCGGTCAAGGTGCAGCCGAACGGCGCGCTCGTCCTCGGCGGGGGAAGCCTCGGTCGCTGGACGCTGGCACGCCTCACCCCCGCCGGCGCCACGGACACGAGCTTCGGCGGCGACGGCATCGTCATGACCGACTTCGGGGCCGGCTGCTGCCAGAACGTCACCGACCTGGCGCTGCAGAGCGACAACAGGATCGTCGCGCGCCGGCGGCAGCTGGCTGACCCGCTACAACGCCGACGGCAGCCTGGACGCGACCTTCGACGGCGACGGGATCGCCGCCGGCTTCGGAAACACCCGGGGCGTCGCGCTCCAGCCCGACGGCAGGATCGTCACCGCGGGCGACTCCGGCAACCAGTTCGCACTGGCCCGCTTCACCGCCGCCGGCGCCCCGGACCCGACCTTCGACGGCGACGGCCGCCTGACCGTCCCCTTCGGACCCGAAGCAGGCGGCGCGGCGGACGTGGTGCTGCAGTCCGACGGCAGGATCGTCGCGGCCGGCTACTACGGGAGCGACTTCGCGCTGGCGCGGTACAACACCGGCGGCAGCCCGGACCCCGACTTCAGCGGCGACGGGCGGCTGACCACCGACTTCGGCGGCATCGAGGACCAGGCCACCTCCGTGGCCCTCCAGACGGACGGCAAGATCCTCGCCGCCGGCATCGCCGGCGAGGCCATCAGCCTGAGCGCCGACCGCGCCGTGGCCCGCTACCTGGGCGGCGGAGGCAGCGAGCCCCCGCCCCCGCCGGCCGGGGTCGACCTGTCGGTCACCAAGACCGGAACCACCACCGTCAGCATCGGCGACCGGGCCACCTACACGGTCCGGGTGACCAACAACAGCTCCACCACGACCGCCACGGCGACCTCCCTGTCCGACACCCTCAGCGGCGCCGGCGGCACCGTCCTGTCCGCCACGCCCAGCCAGGGCACCTGCACCGTCACCGCCACCGGCGCCAACTGCGCCCTGGGCACCCTCGCCCCCGGCGCGCAGGCCACGGTGACGGTCGTCGCCGAACCCCGCGCCACGGGCACCCTGACCGATCGCGCGACCGCCACCGCCACCCAGACCGACCCGGTGCCCGGCAACAACACCGCGACGGCGACCAGCACGGTCAACAACGCACGCGGCTGCACGATCATCGGCACGAGCGGCGCGGACACCCTGACCGGCGGCTACTTCAACGACGTGATCTGCGCCCTGAGCGGCAACGACACCGTCCGGGCGGGCTACGGCAACGACACCGTCCACGGCGGCCCCGGCAACGACAACATCGACGGCGGCTTCGGCAACGACACCCTCAACGGCGGCACCGGAAACGACATCCTGACCGGCTACTACGGCGACGACCGCCTCGACACGGTCGACTCCGTCTCCGCCAACGACACCGCCAACGGCGGCATGGGCACCGACACCTGCACGACCGACCCGGGCGACACCCGCCTGAGCTGCCCGTAGGGAGCCGGCGGCTGGTGATCAGGTGAGGCCGGGTGCGGCGGAGGGTTCGAGGGACCGTGTCGAACCCTCCGCCGCACCTTTGTTCACCGTCGCGCGAAGGGTGCGACGGGGTTCTTGAGGGTCCCGATCAGCTGCAGGGCGGCGGCCGGGTCGGCGAGGTCGACCATCTGCTTGTTGTTGCGCAGCTGGAGGCGGTTGAGGCAGGACAGCTGGAACTCGTCCGCGAAGAGGTCGTAGCGGGCGAAGCGGTCCGCCAGGGCGGGGACCGACTCCTGGTAGTCGTGGGCGCAGTCGGCCACGGCCTTCCAGAAGGTGTCCTCCTCGCAGATGCCCTCCGAGACGAGGATCGAGCCCAGGAAGCGGAAGAAGCAGTCGAAGACGTCCGTGAAGATCGACAGCAGCTTCATGTCCTCCGGGATGTCCGCCCGGACGCGCTCCACGGCCGGCGGCAGGACCGCGTCCGGGTCCATGACCACGATCTCCTCGGCGATGTCCTTGAAGATCGCCCGCTTCACCACGCCGTTCTCGATGACGAGGATCGTGTTCTCGCCGTGCGGCATGTACGCGAGGTCGTACTGGTAGAAGCAGTGCAGCAGGGGGACCAGGTAGGCCCTCAGGTACGAGCGCAGCCACTCGGCGGGCGTGAGGCCCGACTCCGCGATGAGGGCGCCGACGAAGGAGTTGCCCTCGGAGTCCACGTGCAGGAGCGAGGCCATCGTGGCCAGGCGTTCCTCGCCCTTCAGGGAGTTCACCGGGGACTCGCGCCACAGTGCGGCCAGCATCTTGCGGTATGGGGAGTACCGGTCGGTGGCGCGCTCGTACTGGCGGTGGTGGTAGCCGATCGCCGCGCGCTCGCGGATGATCGAGAAGTCCAGGGAGCGCAGCACCTCGTCCGACCGGATCAGCTGGTGCAGCCAGTCGTTGATGGCCGGGGTGGCTTCCATGTAGGCGGCGGACAGGCCGCGCATGAAGCCCATGTTGAGGACCGAGATCGCCGTCTTGACGTAGTGCTTCCCGGGCGCACTGGTGTTGAAGAACGTCCGGATCGACTGCTGCGCCAGGTACGCGTCCTCGCCCTCGGCCAGCAGGACCAGCCGGCGGTTGGCGATCTCGGCGGCGAAGGTGACCGTGGTCTTGTTCCACCACTGCCAGGGGTGCACCGGGAAGTAGTGGTAGTCCGCCGGGTCCAGGTCCAGGGCCCTCAGGGAGGCCTCGAACCGCTCGATGGCGGCCTCGCCGAGCTCGGCGCGCATGAAGGAGTCGTGGTCCAGGCCCGCACCCGCCGTGAAGGTGGAGACGTCCTTGCGGGCCGCCGCCCACACCAGGTGGACGGGGCTCGCCGTCTCCGGGGCGTACGAGAGGTACTCGTGCACGCCGAAGCCGAGGCGGCCGTTGTTGGCGACGAAGCAGGGGTGGCCCTCGGTCATGCCGGTCTCGATGTCCTGGAAGGAGGACTTCGCCAGCACCGACGAGGGGATCTGCGGCTTCGTGTACTTGAAGCCCGAGCCCGCCAGGGTGGAGGAGATCTCCTCCAGGTAGACCGGCAGGACCTCGGCGCTCAGGCCGAGCGCGTCCTTCAGCTCGATGTGGAAGTCGATCGCGTCCAGCGGCAGTTCGCTCCCGCCCCGGTGGCGGGTGATGGACGCCTCGTCCACCGCCCAGTGGTCCAGGGAGTGCAGGGCGGCGGTGAAGCGGTACTCCACCTCCCCGTCGTCGCTGCGGACCGCGTACGCGTTCCCGCCCAGCGGGGCGGGGGTCAGCAGGCGTTCGTGCGAGAACTCGGCCAGGGCCTTGCGGACCAGGGCGCGGTTGGCGCGGGCCCACAGCTCGGGGGAGAGGTGGGAGACGGCGTCGGTGAGGCTCATATCGACGCTCCCGTGGTCAGGCCGGTGGCGGCTTCGAACTGTTCGCGGGTGCAGAAGCTCAGCAGGGCTTCCTTCTCCGGCTTGGTGACCGGGCCGTCGGGCACGAAGCCGACCGCCTCGTTCAGCGCGTGCACGGCCGTGTTGCGCACGTCGGGCTCCACCACGACGCGGCGCGTCGCCGGGTCGGCGAACAGGGCCGCCATGACGGTGGTGATGACCGCGCGGGTGAAACCGTGCACGGGGGTGTCGCTGGGGGCGACGAGGAAGTGCATGCCGACGTCGCCGGGCCGAGCCTCGTACAGGCCGACCAGTTCCAGCTCGCTCGGGTCGTAGCTCTCCATCAGGAAGGCGGGGCGGCCCTCGTGGAGGCCGATGAAGGCGTCGTGGTGCTCGTGGGCGGCGATGCGCATGTACTCGCGCTCGACGTCCGGCAGCGAGGCCTCCTGCATCATCCAGAACGAGGCCTTGGGGTGCGTGACCCAGCCGTGGAGCAGTTCCGCGTCGGCGAAGGGGTCCAGCGGGCGCACGGCGAAGGTGCCGAGGGCCGCGTCGGTGCGGGTGAACCGGTGGTCGGTGGTGGTGCTCATACGAGGGTGCCTTCCGGGGCTGCGAACTGCTGGAACGCGATGGACTTCTCGACCTTGTAGTACTCGCGGCCGAGGAGCTCTCCGATGATGTAGGCGTTCCGGTACGCGGCCATGCCCAGGTCGGGCGAGGTGATCGAGTGGTTGTGGACCGTGCCGTTCTGGAGGAACACGCCGCGGCCGGTGGTGTCGATGCTGTAGTTGCGCGCCGCGTCGGGGCGGCCGTGGCCGTCGAAGTTCAGGCGGTCGCGGACGGGGGCGAGGAACTCGGGCAGCGTGTACTTGTAACCCGTCGCGAGGACCAGGCCCTCGGTGGCGAGGGAGAAGTCGCGCTCCTGCTCCTCCTGGCGCAGCCCCAGCGTGTAGGTGCCCGTGGTGGTGTCGTACGCGGCGCTGCCCAGGGAGGTGTTGGTCAGCAGGGTGGTGGGGACCGGGCCCGGCGAGGTGACCTTCTTCTGGTAGAGCATGTCGAAGATGGCGTTGATGAGCTCGCCGTCGATGCCCTTGAACAGGTTCTTCTGCTGGGTCTCCAGGCGGTAGCGGGTGTCCTCGGGGAGCGCGTGGAAGTAGTCCACGTACTCGGGGGAGGTCATCTCCAGCGTCAGCTTGGTGTACTCCAGCGGGAAGAACCGCGGGGAGCGGGTGACCCAGTTGAGCTGGTAGCCGTGTACGTCGATCTCCGAGAGGAGGTCGTAGTAGATCTCGGCCGCGCTCTGGCCCGAGCCGACCAGGGTGATCGACTTCTTCTTCTGCAGCTCCGCCCTGTTCTGCATGTAGGCGGAGTTGTGGGTGAAGTCCCCGCCGAGCCGCTCGCAGGCCTGCGGGACGAAGGGCGGCGTGCCGGTGCCCAGGACCAGGCGGCGGGCCAGGTGGGTCTCGCCGCGGTCGGTGTGGACCTCGTACAGGCCCGCCCGCTCGTCGTAGGTGACCTCGGTGACCGAGGTGGAGTACCGGACGTTGTCGAGCCGGTCGGCGGCCCAGCGGCAGTACTCGTTGTACTCGGCGCGCAGCGGGTAGAAGTTCTCCCGGATGTAGAACGAGTACAGCCGGTCCTTGTCCTTCAGGTAGTTCAGGAAGGAGAAGGGCGAGGTCGGGTCGGCGAGGGTCACCAGGTCGGACATGAACGGCGTCTGCAGGTGCGCGCCGTCCAGGAACATGCCGGCGTGCCACTCGAAGTGCGGCTTCGACTCGATGAACAGGCCGTCGAGCTCGTCGATCGGCGCGGTCAGGCAGGCGAGTCCCAGGTTGAAGGGACCGAGGCCGATTCCGATGAAGTCGTGGGGCTTAACGGTGGACGGCAAGGGATTCTCCCAGGAACTGCTCGGCGTGTGCGGCGAGGAGGTCGAGGACGGCCGCGATGTCGGCCGTCGTGGTCTGCGGGTTGAGGAGCGTGAACTTCAGGTACTGCCGGCCGTCCACCTTGGTGCCGGCCACGACGGCCTCGCCGGAGGCGAACAGGGCCTTGCGGGCGTGCAGGTTGGCCTCGTCCACGAGCTCGGCGGGTACGTCGCCCCCGGGGACGAACCGGAAGACCAGCGTGGAGATCTGCGGCTTGACGACGACTTCGTAGCGCGGGTCGGCGTCGATGGCGTCCCAGCCGGCCGCGGCCAGGTCGATGACCTCGTCGAAGAGCGAGCCGACGCCGTCGGCGCCCATCACGCGCAGGGTCATCCAGAGCTTGAGCGCGTCGAAGCGGCGGGTGGTCTGGATGGACTTGTCGACCTGGTTGGGAATCCGCTCCTGCGCCATCCGGCGCGGGTTGAGGTAGTCCGCGTGGTACGTGGCGTGCTTCATGGTGTCGCGGTCGCGGACCAGCAGGGCGCTGGAACTGACCGGCTGGAAGAACGACTTGTGGTAGTCGACCGTCACCGAGTCGGCGTGCTCGATGCCGTCGAGGAGGTGCCGGCGGGTGGGGGAGACCAGCAGTCCGCAGCCGTACGCGGCGTCCACGTGCATCCAGGCGGAGTGCTCGGCGGCCAGGCGGGCGATCTCGGGGAGCGGGTCGATGGACCCGAAGTCGGTGGTGCCGGCGGTGGCGACGACGGCCATGGGGAAGAGGCCCTCGCGGGCGCAGTTCTCCAGTTCCAGGGCGAGGACCGAGGTGTCCATCCGGCGGTTGCGGTCGACGGGGACGGCGATGACCGCCTCGTAGCCCAGTCCGAGCATGGCGGCCGACTTCTTCACGCTGAAGTGGCTGGCCTCGGAGGTGAAGATGCGCAGTTTCGGCAGGACTTCGGACTTGGGCAGCTCGCGGGGGCTGTTCTTCATGACGATGCGGCAGGCCTCGTCGCGGGCCAGGAGCAGCGCGTGGAAGTTCGACTGGCTGCCGCCGGAGGTGAAGATGCCGTCCGCGTCGGGGCCGAGGCCGATGCGCCGGGCGGTCCAGTCGATGAGGCGGCGCTCGATGAGCGTGCCGCCGATCGACTGGTCCCAGGTGTCGAGGGAGGAGTTGACGGCCGACAGGACGGCCTCGCCGAGCACGGCCGGGATGACCACCGGGCAGTTGAGGTGGCCCAGGTAGCGCGGGTGGTGGAAGTACACGGCGTCGCGGAGGTAGACCTCTTCCAGCTCGTCCAGGGCGGCGGCCGCGTCTTCCAGCGGGGCGTCCAGGTCGATGCCGGCGATGACCGGGGCGAGTTCGTCGACGGATATGCCGGTGTGGGGCCGTTCCGTCGTGGCGAGCTTGGCCGCGACGCGCGCGACTCCCTCGGTGACGGAGCGCCGGTAGAGGTCCGCGGTCGTCTCGTTGAGCAGATGCTGACGCATCAACTTTCCTCCGGGCAGGGGGAGAGGGCTTGGGGTGCGTGGCTTAGGTTAGCCTAACCTTACTTCCTCGCCAAATGCAGATGGGCCCCGGCCAAAAGCCGGAGCCCATCACAAGTGTTTTAAGCCAAGAGGCAGTTGGAGCTAGAGCTCCGCCGTCGGGTCCTCGCTCGGCGCCCGGCCCGCGTACGCCTCCGCGAGCAGCTCCTCCTCGCTCGCACCGAGTCGCCAGTAGCCGGTGAAGCGCACCGCGCGCCGGTCGACGCCCCGCTCCTGCACGAAGTGCCTGCGCACCGCCCGGATCGTCGCGGACTCGCCCGCGATCCAGGCGTACGGGGCTTCGGCGGCCGGCAGTTCGGCCGCCCGGACCACCTCCAGCAGCCGTTCGGTGCGCTCGGAGCCGGCGCCGGGCTCCCGTACGACCCAGGTGATGTCCGCGTCGGCGCGCGTCGGCAGGACCAGCCGGTCCTCCTCGTGCGGGACCTCGAACCAGGCCTTGACCCGGGTGCCGTCCGCCAGCCGGTCCAGGATCGCGGCGGCGGCGGGCAGGGCGGTCTCGTCCGCGTACATCAGGACCGCGTCGGTGCCGGCCGGCGGCTGGAAACGTACGGACTTGTTCTCCGCCACGGCCGGGCCGATCGCCATGATCCGGCGGCCGGACACCGCGCGGCCGGCCCAGAAGGAGGCGGGAGAGGAATCCCCGTGCAGGACGAAGTCGATGTCGACCTCGTTCGCGCCCTCAGGGGTCCGCCGCTGCTCGCGGACCGTGTACGAGCGCATCACCGGGCGGTCCTCGTCGGCCATCGCGCGCCAGTCCCCGAACCAGGTGTCCTCGGTCGTGGACGGCAGCACGGTGTGCTCGCGGCCGGCCGGCGGAAGGAAGAGGGACAGGCTCTGGTCGTAGCCGCCGGAGCGGAAGTCCACGAGGGACTCGCCGCCGAAGGTGACCCGCAGGAACGAGTGGCCCAGGCGCCGGGTGCGCACCACTTCGAGCTCGAAGAACGTGAAGTGGGCCACGGCCGCGGCGGCTTCGGCGACCTCGGCGGACCCTGCGGTCTCGGTGGTCCGGGCGGAGTCGGATGCGGTGGCGGTCATGCGGAGGGTCCCCCTGCGGATCGGTGCGATGACGGGCGACGGCAGGCGGCCCCGGCGCCTGGGTGAGGCGCCGGGGCCGGTCTGCCGAGGGTCAGCTGACCTTCTTGGCGTTCTGGATGGACTTCGCGAGGTCCTCGAGGATCTGCGCGCACTTCTCGTACGAGTAGATCGGCTCGGTCACGCGGGGGGTGACCTGGTTGGCCTTGACGGCGGGCAGCTCGGCCCAGGTCGGC
Source organism: Streptomyces sp. NPDC054956 (assembly GCF_053609185.1). NCBI lineage: Bacteria > Bacillati > Actinomycetota > Actinomycetes > Kitasatosporales > Streptomycetaceae > Streptomyces > Streptomyces sp. NPDC054956. The sequence continues at coordinate 50,923 of NZ_JBSGXB010000012.1, forward strand.
TTGGCCTTCAGCTCGGCCGGCTGCAGGGTGCCGGTGCGGTTGTCGAGCAGGACGACGTCGGCCTTGTACTTGCCGGCGTTCTCCCAGCTGAGGCTCTCGAAGAAGCCGCCCTCCTGCGTCTTCTCCGGGGTGACGAACTCGACGCCGAGCGACTGGAAGTACTTCAGGTCGGCGGAGGTGCCGGCGGTGGAGACGTAGAACAGGTCGGCGGAGCCGGAGCCGACGAGCACCTTGATGCCCGGGTTGGCCTTGGTGGCCTCGCGGAGCTTCGCGGAGGCCGCCTCGAAGCGGGCCTTGCCGTCGACGGCCTTCTTGGAGTTCAGGTCGGCGCCCAGGGACTTGGCGAGCTCCGCGGTGCGGGCCAGGGCCTTGTCCATGCTCACGTCGCCGCCCACGCCGATCGCGGCGGCCGGGGCGAGCTTGAGGATCTTGTCCTTGGAGGCCTCCGGCACGTACCAGTACGTGCCGTCCCAGGTGTTGGTGACCAGCAGGTCGGGCTGGAGCGCGGCGTACTTCTCGACGTTGAACTCGTCGTAGACGTTGCCGAGGACCTCGACCTTGGAGATGTCCATCGAGCCGGCCTGTACGTCGGCCTTGCCGTCGGCGGTCCTGGTCGGGCCGAAGACGCCCTTGACGTTGATGCCGTAGTCGTACAGCGCGGCGGCGGTGCCGGTGAAGGCGACGATGTTCTTGGGCGTCGCCTTGGTGGAGACGTCCTTGCCGAGGTCGTCCTTGAACGTCCAGGGACCGGAGGCCGCGCCCGAGCCCTTGCTGCCCGCCCCGTCCTTCGCGGTGTCGTTGCCGCCGCAGGCGGTGAGCGCGGCGACCAGGCCGAGAGCGCCGCCTGCCGCGATGAGACCGCGGCGGGTGAGGAGGGAGGATCGGGACTTGGGCATGTCGATGTCCGCTTTCATGCGTGCCGGGCGGCCGTCGGGCCGTTCGAGAGGAAGGTTAGCCTAACCTTGGCTGAAAGCGGTAAGGGGGCCCTAAGTTCTACCGGGAACGCGGGAGCGGCCCGCGTGGGGACGCGGGCCGCTTCGGAGCGGGGTGGATCAGCCGGCGAAGCCCAGCTCGCGGGCGATCAGCATGCGCTGGACCTCGCTCGTGCCCTCGCCGATCTCCAGGATCTTCGAGTCGCGCCACATGCGGGCCACCGGGTACTCGTTCATGAACCCGTAGCCGCCGTGGATCTGCGTGGCCTCGCGCGCGTTGTCGACGGCCACCGTCGAGGAGTACAGCTTCGCGATGGCCGCCTCCTTCTTGAACGGCTCGCCGGCCACGAGCCGGGAGGCCGCGTCGCGCCAGCCGATGCGGGCCATGTGGGCGCGCATCTCCATGTCCGCCAGCTTGAACTGGATGGCCTGGTTGTCGCCGATCGCCTTGCCGAAGGCGTGCCGCTCCTTGGCGTACTTCACCGACTCGTCCACGCAGCCCTGCGCGAGCCCGGTGGCCAGCGCCGAGATGGCGATGCGGCCCTCGTCGAGGATGCGCAGGAACTGGGCGTAACCGCGGCCCTCCTCGCCGACCAGGTTGGCGAGCGGGACCCGTACGTCCTGGAAGGCCAGTTCGCGGGTGTCCGAGGAGTTCCAGCCCACCTTGGAGTACGGGGCGGCCACCGTGAAGCCGGGGGTGCCGGACGGGACGATGATCGAGGAGATCTCCGGGCGGCCGTCGGCCTTGCGGCCCGTCACGGCCGTGACGGTGACCAGACCGGTGATGTCCGTACCGGAGTTGGTGATGAAGCACTTCGAGCCGTTGATCACCCACTCGTCGCCCTCGCGGACGGCGGTCGTACGGGTGCCCCCGGCGTCGGAGCCCGCACCCGGCTCGGTCAGGCCGAAGGCGCCGAGGATCTCGCCGGAGCACATCCTCGGCAGCCACTCCCGCTTCTGCTCCTCGGTGCCGAAGAGGTAGAGCGGCATGGCGCCCAGCGAGACGCCCGCCTCCAGGGTGATGGCGACCGAGGAGTCGACGCGGGCCAGCTCCTCCAGGGCGATGCCGAGGGCGAGGTAGTCGCCGCCCATGCCGCCGTACTCCTCGGGGAAGGGCAGGCCGAACAGGCCCATGCGGCCCATCTCGGCGACGATCTCGTACGGGAACTCGTGCCGCTCGTACAGATCGCCGATCTTGGGCGCCACGACATCGTGCGCGAACGCCTCGACGGTGCGGCGGAGTTCCTCGTGCTCGGGGGTGAGCCGGTGGTCGAGGGCCATGGTCTTCGTTACTCCTTGTGGGAGAGGGCGCGGACGGTACGGGAGGGGCTCGGTCGCCCCAACTGCTCGGCCATCCACACGCTCGTGGCGGTGAGGGCGGCCAGATCGACCCCGGTCTCGATGCCGAGGCCGTCGAGCATCCACACCAGGTCCTCGGTGGCGAGGTTTCCGGTGGCGCTCTTCGCGTACGGGCATCCGCCGAGGCCTCCTGCGGAGGCGTCCACGGTGGTCACGCCGTGCTGGAGCGCGGCGAGGGTGTTGGACAGGGCCTGGCCGTAGGTGTCGTGGAAGTGCACACCGATCCGGTCGGTGCCCACGCCCACCTCGTTGAGCTCGCTCAGGAGGGCCTGGACGTGCCCCGGGGTGGCGACGCCGATGGTGTCGCCGAGGCTCAGCTCGTCACAGCCGAGGTCGAGCAGGGCCTTGGCGACGCCGACCACCTGGTGGACCGGGACCGGCCCCTCCCAGGGGTCGCCGAAGCACATGGAGAGGTAGCCGCGCACGTGCGCCTTCTGCTCCTTCGCGCGGGCCACGACGGGCTCGAACATCGCGAGGGACTCGGCGACCGTGCGGTTGAGGTTGCGCGACGCGAAGGTCTCGGTGGCCGAACCGAACACGGCGATGCGGGTGGCACCGAGCGCGAGCGCGCGGTCGAGGCCGCGCTCGTTGGGGACGAGGACCGGCAGCGCGGCCTCCACGTCCGCCAGGAGCGGGAACAGCTCCTCGGCGTCGGCCAGCTGGGGGACCCACTTGGGGTGCACGAAGCTGGTGGCCTCGATGGTGGTGAGCCCGGCGGCGGCCAGCCGGTGGACGAACTCGGCCTTCACGGCGGTGGGGACGGCCGTCTTCTCGTTCTGCAGTCCGTCGCGCGCGCCGACCTCGTGGATGCGGACCCGGGCCGGGAGCCCGGGCGCCGGGAGGGTCATCGGGAGCCCGTTCACTTGGCCTCCTCCTCGTCCGGGGTGACCACGGCCAGTACCTGGTCCATGGCCACCGTGGTGCCGGGGGTGACGTCGATTTCGGTGACGGTGCCGGCGTGCGGGGCGGAGATGACGTGCTCCATCTTCATGGCCTCGACGACGAGCAGGCTCTGCCCGGCGACGACCGTGTCGCCCACGGCCACCTTGACGACGGTGACGGTGCCGGGCATCGGAGCCGCCAGGGTTCCGGCGCCGGTGTGGCCCCGGCCGCTGAGCGCTGCCGCGACGGGGTCGTGGTCCTGGACGTGCCAGCTGTCCGCGTCGCGGCCGAGCCAGGTCCCCTCCGGGGAGGTGGCGTGGCTGAACCGGTGGGTGACCCCGTCGAGTTCGACCGTGAGGCGGTCACGGGTCAGCTCGACGATCCGGCCCCGGGCCGGGGTGCCGGGGGCGCCGCCGTCGGGTGCGGGCGTGAGGAGCAACTCCGTGTCGGAGCCGGAAGGACGGGTGCGGATCGCTACCGGGTCCTGGCCCGGGAGGCGGAAGTGGTGGACCATCCAGGCGGGCGTGCCACCGAGGCGCCAGCCGGTGGCGGCGTCGAACGGGTCGACCCAGCCTCCCGCCGCCGCGGCACCCTCCAGCCCCGCCGGCGACGGGGGCGCGGCCAGCAGGGCGGCCGCCGCGTACACCTCGGCCGGGACGCCCTCCGGGAGCAGGGACGGGAGGTCGCGCTCGACCAGTCCCGTGTCCAGGTCGCCCGAGACGACGTCCGGATGCGCCAACAGCCTCCGCAGGAAACCCGCGTTGGTCTGGACACCCAGGATCACGGTGTCCGCCAGCGCCCCCCGCAGCACCCGCAGCGCAGCCGCCCGGTCGGGCCCGTACGCGATGACCTTCGACAGCATCGGGTCGTACGTGGAACCCACCGGCACGCCCGCCGTGAGCCCGGAGTCCGTACGGACGGATCCGCCCGAGGGCTCGGACAGGGCCAGCACCGTGCCGCCGGACGGCAGGAACCCCCGCGCCGGATCCTCCGCGCAGACCCGCGCCTCGATCGCGTGCCCGGTCAGGACCACGTCCGACTGGGCGAAGCCCAGCTCCGCGCCCGCCGCGACCCGCAGCTGCTGCTCCACCAGGTCCAGGCCCGTGACGAGTTCGGTCACCGGGTGCTCGACCTGGAGACGGGTGTTCATCTCCATGAAGTAGTAGGAGGAGGGGTCGCCGCCGGGCACGATGAACTCCACCGTCCCCGCGCCGACGTACCCGCACGAGCGCGCCGCCTCCACGGCCGCCGCGCCCATCGACTCCCGCAGCTCCGGCGTCAGCAGGACCGACGGGGCCTCCTCGATGACCTTCTGGTGGCGCCGCTGCAGGGAGCACTCGCGCTCGCCGAGGTGCACCACGTTGCCGTGCGCGTCCGCCAGTACCTGGATCTCGATGTGCCGGGGCCGGTCCACCCAGCGCTCCACGAGCAGGGTGTCGTCGCCGAAGGAGGACCGGGCCTCGCGCCGCGCCGCCGCGATCTCCTCGCCCAGCAGGGCGGAGTCCCGTACCAGCCGCATGCCCTTGCCGCCGCCGCCCGCCGAGGGCTTGAGCAGTACCGGCATGCCGATCTTCTCGGCGGCGGAGACCAGTTCGGCATCCGAGAGCCCGCTGCCCGAGGAGCCGGGGACCACGGGCACGCCCGCCGCCTTGACGGTCTCCTTGGCCCGGATCTTGTCGCCCATCAGGGAGATCGCCGAAGCCGGCGGCCCGATGAAGGCCAGGCCCGCCTCCGCGCACGCCGCCGCGAAGGCCGCGTTCTCCGCGAGGAAGCCGTAGCCGGGGTGGACGGCCTCGGCGCCCGTGCGGCGCGCCGCGTCGAGCAACCGCTCCACCGACAGGTAGCTCTCGGCGGCCGCCGCAGGGCCGATCCGGACGGCCGTGTCGGCCTCCCGTACGTGCCGGGCGTCCGCGTCGGCGTCGCTGAAGACGGCCACGGAGCGGATGCCGAGCTCTCGCAGGGTGCGGATGACCCGGACCGCGATCTCGCCCCGGTTCGCCACCAGAACAGTGCTGAACATCAGTGAGGTCCTCACGTCACATACGGAAGATGCCGAAGCCCGAGTCGCTCAGGGGAGCGTTCGCGCACGCGGTCAGGGCCAGTCCCAGCACCTGCCGGGTCTCCATGGGGTCGATGACCCCGTCGTCCCACAGCCGGGCGGTCGCGTAGTAGGCGTTGCCCTGGGCCTCGTACTGCGCCCGGACGGGGGCCTTGAAGGCCTCCTCGTCCTCGGCGGGCCACTCCTGGCCGGCGCCCTCGATCTGGTCCCGCTTGACCGTCGCCAGTACGGAGGCCGCCTGCTCGCCGCCCATGACGGAGATCTTGGCGTTGGGCCACATCCACAGGAAGCGGGGGGAGTACGCGCGCCCGCACATCGAGTAGTTGCCCGCTCCGTACGATCCGCCGACCACGACCGTCAGCTTCGGGACCCGGGTGCAGGCCACGGCGGTGACCATCTTCGCGCCGTGCTTGGCGATGCCGCCGGCCTCGTAGTCCCGGCCGACCATGAAGCCGGAGATGTTCTGCAGGAAGAGCAGCGGGATGCCGCGCTGGTCGCACAGCTCGATGAAGTGCGCGCCCTTCTGGGCGGATTCGGAGAACAGGATGCCGTTGTTGGCGACGATCCCGACCGGGTGGCCGTGGATCCGGGCGAAGCCGGTGACCAGGGTCTGCCCGAACTCCGACTTGAACTCCTGGAAGCGGGAGCCGTCCACGATCCGGGAGATGATCTCGCGGGCGTCGTACGGGGTCTTCGAGTCGACGGGGACCGCCCCGTACAGCCCGTACGGGTCCACCTTCGGCTCTTCCGGCGCCTCGACCGACCAGGGCAGGGCCCCGCGCCCGGGCAGGGTGGCCACGATGTTCCGGACGATCCGCAGCGCGTGCGCGTCGTCCTCCGCGAGGTGGTCGGTGACCCCGGAGGTCCGGGAGTGCACCTCGCCGCCGCCGAGCTCCTCGGCGGTGACGACCTCGCCGGTCGCCGCCTTCACCAGCGGCGGGCCGCCGAGGAAGATCGTGCCCTGGCCGCGCACGATGACGGCCTCGTCGCTCATGGCGGGGACGTACGCGCCGCCCGCCGTGCAGGAGCCGAGGACGGCGGCGATCTGCGGGATGCCGGCCCCCGACATGCGGGCCTGGTTGTAGAAGATGCGGCCGAAGTGGTCCCGGTCGGGGAAGACCTCGTCCTGCATGGGCAGGAAGGCGCCGCCGGAGTCGACCAGGTAGAGGCAGGGGAGACGGTTCTCCAGGGCCACTTCCTGGGCGCGCAGGTGCTTCTTGACGGTCATCGGGTAGTACGTGCCGCCTTTGACGGTGGCGTCGTTCGCGACGATGACGCACTCGCGGCCGCTGACCCGGCCGATGCCCGCGATCACGCCGGCGGCCGGCGCCGCGCCCCCGTACATGCCCTCGGCGGCCAGCGGGGCCAGCTCCAGGAAGGGGGACCCGGGGTCGAGGAGGGCGTCCACGCGGTCGCGCGGCAGCAGCTTCCCGCGGGCGGTGTGGCGGGCGCGGGCCTTCTCCCCGCCGCCGAGGCGGGCGGCCTCCAGCCGGGCGCGCAGGCCCTCGGAGAGCTCGCGGTGGGCGGCCTCGTTGGCCCGCCAGGCATCGGACGCCGGGTCGGCGGCGCTCGTCAGCACTGGTGCCTGCTGCATCGGTCGAGCTCCCTTGCTCGGTGCGCTCGTGTTAATGAGCGTTAACGCATGTGGGACTTAGGTTAACGACCGCTAACGGCCCTGTCTAGAATGGATTCCCATGAGCACCAGAGCGGCCGCCCCGACCCGTCGCGAGCAGATCCTGAGCGAGGCTGCCCGCCTCTTCGCCGCGCGCGGATTCCACGGCGTCGGAGTGGACGAGATAGGGGCCGCCGTCGGCATCAGCGGCCCCGGCCTCTACCGGCATTTCGCGGGCAAGGACGCGATGCTCGCCGAGCTGCTCGTCGGCATCAGCGAACGGCTGCTGACCGGCGGCCGCCGACGGGCGGAGGAGGCGGCCGGTGACCCGTCCGGAGTACTGGCCTCGCTCATCGAGGGCCACATCGACTTCGCGCTCGACGACCGGGCGCTGATCACCCTCCACGACCGGGAGCTCGACCGGCTGCGCGAGGCGGACCGCAAGCTCGTGCGGCAGCTGCAGCGGCAGTACGTCGAACTGTGGGTCGAGGTCGTACGGGAGCTGCACCCCGAGGTGGGCGAGTCGGAGGTGCGCGTCTGCGTGCACGCGGTGTTCGGCCTGCTGAACTCCACTCCCCACCTGGCCGCCCTGGGCCGGGAGGCGACGGAGTCGCTGCTGCGCAGGCTCGCGAACGGGGCGTTCGGGGCGCTGTCGGGGTGAGGCCACGTGTCCGCCGGTCGGGATGGAAGGGACGCCTCCGGGCGGGCGGCGGCAGAATGGGCGGCATGCCGAAGCCGATAGAGACGCCTGTCCCCAGCCGAGCCGAACTCATCGACCATCTGGTCCGCACGCGGATCGCGGGGCAGGTGGCCACCCCGCGCGAGAACAACCTCTCCCACTACCGCAAGCTCGCCAACGGCGACCGGCACTACTGGCTGGGCCTGGAGCTGGGCGACCGCTGGACGGACGAGCAGGACGTGCTCGCGGTGATGGCGGAGCGGTGCGGCGTCGTGGACGACCCCGTCCACCGCTTCGGCCAGGACACCATCGACCCCGAACTGACCGTGGCCGGCCTGGACCGGCTGGCGGCGCGGCTGCGCAAGGCCGCGCTGGACCGGCAGAGCGTGCTGCTGGCCACCGGGCACCCGGGCGGCCTGCTGGACGTGCACCGGGCGACCGCCGATGCCCTGCGCGCGGCGGGCTGCGAGATCGTGGTGATCCCGCAGGGCCTGACGGCCGACGAGGGCTCGGTGTGGCAGTTCGCGGACATCGCCGTACTGGAGCGCGGCGCGACCCTGTGGCACACCCACTCCCCGGCCCCGATGGCCGCGATCCTCGACGGCCTCGCCGCGGAGGGCCGCCCGCAGCCGGACCTGGTCGTCGCCGACCACGGCTGGGCGGGGTGCGCGGCGCAGCGGGGCCTGGACGCGGTGGGCTACGCCGACTGCAACGACCCCGCCCTGTTCCTGGCGGAGGCGGAGGGCACCCTCCAGGTGGCGATCCCCCTGGACGACCACGTCCGCGACCCCCGCTTCTACGACCCGATGGTCGCGTACCTCCTCGCGGCGGCGGGCCTGCGGTAGCGATTGTCGGTGCGGCGCCGCCGCACGGGGGCCAGCCCCCGGACCCCCGCGCCTCAAACGCCGGCGGGGCTGGAATTTCGCCGGCGTCGGCCCGCACCTGTACGC
>NZ_JBSGXB010000013.1:0-58399 GCF_053609185.1 Streptomyces sp. NPDC054956
TCTGGGGGTTTGGTTTTTTTTTTATTTTGACTGGGGTTGGGGCGTTCGGGCGCCCGGGGGCAACCCGGGGGCGCCGGATCGCGTCTACGACCAGAACGGGCCGGAGCGGATAGGACACCGGAGATTCATCGTGTCGTGTTGGGGAGTACGTCGGCGTGACCACCGCTGAGCGGCAGACGCAGGACCTGGCCCAGGGCCCGGATCAGGGCCGGGGCCGAGGTCGGGACTCGGACCGGGCGCAGGACCGGGACGGTGAACGCGGGCGGCAGGACGGTCCGCACCCGGACCCGGCAGGCGCCGGCCCCCTCCGCCGTGTCCTCGGGCCCGCCCTCGGCTGGGCGCGGCTGCATCCGGTGGCCGTGGCCACCGGGGTGGCCGCACTGCTGCACCTGGTCTGGTTCTTCGCCGTGGCCAACAGCGGCGGCGACCTCGCCGCGCAGGACGCCTGGGCCGAGTTCGTGGGCCGCCACCCCGATTCGGCGTACAACCTCGCCTGGTACGGCGGCATGCACCCGGTCTCGTACAGCGTGGTCTCGCCGTACGTGATGTACATGATCGGCGTCCGCACCACGATCATGATCGCCGGTACGGTCTCGGCCGGGCTGCTGGCGCTGATCCTGACCCGCTGCCGCGGGGCCGTGCGCGAGCCGCTGTGGCCCGCGCTGGCCGGGGTGTACGGGCTGCTGTGCAACGCCGTCTCGGGCCGGGTCACCTTCGGGCTCGGCGTGATGTTCGCGCTCGGGGCCGTCGCCGCCGTCTTCTGCTGGCCCCGCAAATGGGCCGAGCGGCGCTGGGCGAAGGCCGCCGTGGCGGCTCCGCTCGCGGCGCTGGCCACCGCCTCCAGCCCGGTCGCCGGGCTGTTCCTCGGGGTGATCGCGGCCGCGCTGTTCCTGAACCGGCGGCGTCCGGGTGCGTACGCGCTGGGGCTGGCCCCGGTGGTGGTGGTCGGTCTGTCGGCGTGGCTGTTCCCCTTCTCCGGGACGCAGCCGATGAAGCTGGTCTCGGCGGCGCTGCCGTTCGGGTGCGCGCTGGCCGCGCTGTTCCTCGTACCGAAGGGCTGGAAGACGGTCCGGACGGCGTCCGCGATCTACGCCCTCGGGGTGGCCGTGACCTGGGCGGTCGACTCCCAGGTCGGGTCGAACGTGACCCGGCTGGCGATGCTGTTCGGCGGGGCGGTGCTGCTCGCGGCGCTTCCGTACGAGTCCTCGCGCGGCCGGGCCGCGGAGGCGGTGGGGGCCGCGGGAGCGGCGGGGGCCGTGGTGCGACCGGGGGCCGTGGTGCGCCCGAGGCGTACGCGCCGCTGGTACGGGCTGGTCCTCGCCCTCGTCGGCGTGACCGCCTGGATCACCGTCAACAGCGTCACCGACATCGTCCGCACCACTCCGCTGGCCTCCTGGAGCCGGGAGCTGGCGCCGCTGGTGGACCAGCTCCAGAAGGCGAACGCCGACCGGGGCCGCGTCGAGGTGGTCCCGGCCAGCAGTCACCGGGAGTCCTCCGCCTTCCCCGCGTACGTGAACCTGGCGCGCGGCTGGAACCGGCAGGCCGACCTGGAGCGCAACCCGCTCTTCTACGACGACACCCTGACGGCCGACAGCTACCGCGCATGGCTGGACCGCTGGGCCGTGCACTACGTGGTGCTGCCCGCCGACAACCCCGACGAGGGCGGGCGCGACGAGGCGAAGCTGGTGCGCGAGGGGCTCCCGTACCTCCAGCAGGTGTGGGGCGACGCGAACTGGCAGCTGTTCAAGGTGGTCGATCCGACGGACCTGGTCGCGGGTCCCGCGACGGTGGTGCGGGCCGGCGCCGACCAGCTGGTCATCGATGTGAAGCGGGCCGGGCGGGTGCTGGTGCGGATCCCGCACTCGCCGTGGCTCGGGCTGGTGGACGCCGAGGGCAAGCCGGTGGCGCCGCCGCAGGAGACGGAGGCCTCGAAGGAGGCCGCGAAGCAGACGCCGAAGACGGGTGCCTCGGCCGGTACCTCCTCCGGCGCGTCCGCCGAGCCGAAGCCGAAGCCTCAGCCGAAGCAGTACGCGAACACGGGCGGGTGCCTGTTCAAGGCGGTCCCGGACGCGACCGGGGACGTGTGGACGGAGCTGCTGGCGCCGGCGCCGGGCGAGTACCGGGTGGCGGCGAAGTACCAGTTGCCGCGGGGGACGCCGTGTCCGGAGGAGCTGGTCGTCGAGCTGCTGGGGCCGCCGCACCGGCCGGATCAGCCGAGGCCTTGATCAACCATTCTTTACGTCCGGTCCGGGTGCGTTGGTATGTATATGTGCATACGATCCGAGTAGTCCGATTGGGTGCCCCGAGTCTTGAGGGAGTGACGACGGGATGAGCAAAGAGCAGAAGCAGGACTTCCAGGCGGCTGTCGCGAAGGCGGCGGAGGCCACGCGCCTGCCGCGCGTCGCGCAGGCGCACGGCTTCGAAGGTCCGGTCCGGAGCAAGGTCAAGGGCGGGGCGCACACGAAGGCGGAGCTCAAGCGGGCAGGGACCCCGCAGGGCGACCGCATCGGCGAGCGCAGCAGAGGACTGAGCTGAGGGCGGGCCGGGTCCGACCCGGTCACCATCGTCACGCAGGCCCTTCCGGTTCCGGCCGGGAGGGCTTTCGTACGTCCGCGACCTGGGACTTTGGTCCCGGCCGGAGCCAGGTTCCGGAGCCCGGCGGGGGCCTTAACGGCTTCGCGGGTCACCGTCCCGACAACCGTTACATTGCCGACGGATTACCAAAACATGACCCTCGTAACGTCGTGTTCGTCGCCGGGGCAAACCACTCGAAACGGGTGGAGCGCCCGGACCGAGACCACAGGCGACGCCGACCCGAGGGGAACCACTCATGCGCGCCACCTTCCGTACCGCCGCCGTCGCCGCCGGAGCCGTCACCGCCCTGGCCCTGCCGGCCGCCCACGCCTTCGCGGCGGACGCCCCGTCCCCGGCCGGCCCTTCCACGGCTTCCCCGGCCTCCCCCCAGGGCGACCAGGCGAAGCCGGCGGAGACGAAGCCGGAGGCGAAGCCCGAGGCGAAGCCCGAGGCCAAGCAGGAGACCAGGCGGGAGGACGCGGGCACGCAGCAGCTGAGCGACGGCTGGTACGCCAAGGTCTTCAAGCACGTCAGCAACGGCCCGACGATGGACCTGACGGTCAAGGGCTACGAGGCCGAGATCCTCCCGGCCAAGGGCGGGGTCAAGGCCACCCTGAAGGCGTTCGGCACGGCGGACTCCAAGAAGGTGGACGGGTACACCTTCACCCTGTCCGCGGACGGCAAGGTCACCTCCAAGAAGGACGGGGCGAAGCCGCAGCCGAAGCCGCAGCCGGCGGTCAAGGTCTCGGGCGTCTACGTCGGGGGCGGCACGATGGCCGACCTGACCAACACGGCGGCCGAGGGCCCGAAGGCCGTGCTGAAGGTCGGCCCCAAGGACGCCGCGAACGGCACCAAGGCCGGTACGGTCCAGGCCACCCTGACCAAGAAGAGCCCGCGCGCCGAGAACAACGGCCAGAAGTTCGAGATCGTCAAGGCCGACAGCGCCAAGCCGCAGCTGAAGGTGACGATCGAGGGCGAGGGCACCAAGTACTACGACTTCCCGGCGGTCAACAAGGGCACCGGCACCGGCACGGCCGACAAGCCCGCCAAGCCGGTCACCCCCAAGGGCGGCGTGCGGGCCGGCGCCGAAGGCGTCGAGAGCTCCGGCTCCGGCGAGGGCACCCTCCTGATCGCCGGCGGCGCCGGCATGGCCGCCGTGGGCGCGGGCGGCCTCGGCTTCGCGATGCTCCGCCGCAACCGCGCCGAGGGCTGACCCCCCTTCGGGGGGCCGCTGTACGGGGTGGGACGGCGGGCCGGGCCACGGCCGGGCCCGCCGCCCCCACGGCCGGGCCCGCCGCCCCCACGGCCGGGCCCGCCGCCCCGCCCGCCACGAGTTCCTGCCACGTCCGCACCGCCTCGGAGTACGCCATGACCCGCACCGCCACCCGTACGCCCGCGTCCACCCCGACGCCGGCCCCCGCGCGCCGCACCGCCCCCCGCGTCGCATCCGCCGTCCTCGCGCTCGCCGGCGCCGGGATCGGGATCGGCGCCCTCACCGCGTGCGGCGACGGCGGTGCCAAGCTGCCCCCGGACCCCAAGGTGGGCAGCACCGCCGCCGCCCCCGTCGCGGACACCGCCCCCGCCCTGCCCAAGTCGAAGCCGACCGGGATGAAGATCGACGCGGCGGGCGTGGACGCGAAGAAGATGGTCGACCTGAAGGTGGACCCGGCCAACGGCGAACTGGGCGTGCCCAACGCCGACACGGACGCGAACAACCCCGGCTGGTGGGCCGAGGGCGTCACCCCCGGGGAGCAGGGCGCCTCCGTCCTCGTCGCGCACTTCGACACGAAGTACGGGCCGGCCCTGATGAAGAACGTCAAGAACATCAAGCTCGGCGACGTGATCGAGGTCCCGCGCGAGGACGGCAGGACGGCGAAGTTCAAGATCCGCGAGATCGAGGACGTCAACAAGAAGGACTTCCCGACGGACAAGGTCTACGGAGACACGAACCGCGCCGAGCTGCGCCTGCTGACCTGCGGCGGCGAGCTGAAGGACGGCCACCGCACGAACAACGTCATCTTCTACGCCGACCTGGTGGCGTGAGACCCCGCGACTCCGCGCCCGCCCCCGGCAGGGCGACGGCCCGTCGGCTCGGCGCCGCCGTGGCGTTGGCCGCCGGGCTGTGCGCGCTGACGGGCTGCGGCGCGTCCGGCGGAGTGCAGGCCGCGGACCGGGCCAAGCCCGCGCCCCGCGCGCAGGGTCCGCACCGGCTGTGGCCCGAGCGGCCGCCCGCCCCGCCGGAGGCCGGCCGGGGGAGCGAGCCGCTGCTGTCGCACCCGGTCGCGGGGGTCTCCGTACCGCCGACGAAGGGCGGGCTGCGCGACGTACCGCCCCTGGAGGTCCTCGACGCCGACCTGGCGCAGGACCGGGCGGACGCCTCGGCCGGCCGGGGCACGGCTCCGGCCGCCGGTTCCGAACGGCCGCGGGCGCCGCAGGACCCGTACGTCGGCGACGGGTACGGGGACGGACACGTGCACGGCTTCGTCCGGCAGGCGCACTACCGCGACCTCACCGGGGACGGCAGCGACGAGCTGATCCTCGGCATCGAGCAGCCCGATCACCACCTCAACATCCGCGCGTACGCGGTCCGCGAGGGCCGGGTCCACCGGATCATGAACGAGACGCAGCGCGTCATCAGCGTGGACCTCGCCGCGCACGACCTCATCCTGCGGTCGGCGACCGGTACGCCCGGGACGGAGTCCCGCGACGTCTGGTCGTGGTGCCCGGACCGGGGCGTGATGGCGCCCCGGCTGACGGAGGTCCTCCGCACCCCGCGGGAGCAGACCGGATGAGCCCGCGCCGCCGAACCCCGCGCCTGCGAACCCCCCGCCTTCGCCTCCCCTCCTGGACCGCCACCCTCACCTGGAAGGCGGCGGTCTTCATCACCCTCATGTGCTGCGGTCTCGCCGCACTGCTCGGCGCCCTCGTCCACGACGCGATGACCCGTCAGACCGTCGACGTGGCCCGCGAGCGCGCGCTCGCCAAACTCGACCGGGTCACCGGGCTCTACGAGAGCGGCGCGAGCACCCCGCGCGGCGAGGGTCTGCTTCCCGACGGCCTGCCCGACGAGCTGCGCGAGCTGGCGGCGGGCGGCAAGCGCGGCACGGCCGTCGGCGAGCACCGCGGCAGGTCCGCGATGTGGGCGGCCGGTCCCGCCGACGGGGACCGGGTGATCGCGGCGGCCGTGGACTACAGCGTCAGCGAGAAGACCATCGCCGACCTGGACCGGGCCATCCTGGGCTCCTCGGTGCTGGCCATCGGCGGCACGCTGCTGATCGGCGCGTTCGGCGTCACCCGGATCACGCGCCGCCTGCACCAGACGGCGCAGGTGGCCCGCCGGATCAGCGCGGGCGACCTGGACGCCCGCGTCAACGACTCCCCGCGCCGCAAGGACGAGGTGGCGGCGGTCTCGGGCGCCCTGGACACCATGGCGGCCTCCCTCCAGCGCAAGCTGGAGACCGAGCAGCGCTTCACGGCGGACGTCGCCCACGAACTGCGCACCCCGCTCACCGGCCTGAACGCGGCCGCCGAACTCCTCCCGCCGGGCCGCCCGGCCGAGCTCGTACGCGACCGGGTGCGGGCGATGCGCTCGCTGACGGAGGACCTGCTGGAGATCTCCCGCCTGGACACGCGCAGCGAGCGGCTGGACCTGGACTCGTACGACCTCGCGGACCTGGCGGCCCGCGCGATCGGCGCACCGTCCACGGCGACGCCCCCGGCCGTCACGGGTCTGGTCGTACGGTCCCGCCTCCGCCTGGAGACGGACCGGCGCCGCCTGGAGCGCATCCTCGGCAACCTGATCGCCAACGCCCACAAACACGGCGCGGCCCCGGTCACGGTGACGGTGGACGGCCCGACCCTGACGGTGACGGACTCGGGCCCGGGCTACCCGGAGTACCTGCTGACGAGCGGACCGCAGCGGTTCCGCACGGAGGGCATGAACAAGGGCCACGGCCTGGGCCTGACCATAGCCGCGGGCCAGGCCGAGGCCCTGGGCGCGAGCCTGACCTTCACCAACCCGCCGTCGGGCGGAGCCCGGGCCCGCCTGACCCTGCCGGCCACCGAACCCCCGTGACGGTCCGGACGATCACCCGGACCGCTCGACGGCGTCGGGCTGCAGCCTGATCTCCTGGACCTGGTAGCAGTCCGAGTACACGGTCGCGATGACGGCCCCGCACGCGCACACCAGGTTGGGCCCCCACTCGCCGTCCATCCCGCAGCAGTAGCCGCGGCGCATCGCGAGATCGGGGTGCGCCTCCAGCCCGATGCCGTCGCCGGGATTGAGCACGACGGTCCGGCGCGGCCCGGACTCCACCAGCAGCCCGGAGGCCTCGTCCAGCACGTAGGGCGGCCCGGACGGCTCGGGGTCGACGGCGAAGGTCCCGGGCGCCATCCGCACGATCGGCCCGTCGGTATGCCCATCGACGTCCGTGGGCGATGCCTCGGGCCGGTACCACCCCTCGTCCCCGTCGGGGTCGGGCAGGGGCAGCTCGTTGACGTCCGGGGTCACGGCCCGGCGGCAGACGCGGCACAGGAAGACGGCCATGGGAACACCTCGCTTCTCCGCCCATGATCGGCGACCCCCACCCGGCCGGCGAACCACCGGCCACGCAAGAAGGGCCGGGCCGGAGATTCTGCCGCTGTCCACAGGGCGACGACCGGACGGAGGTGCACAGGTACGCCTCCGTCCGGCGTCGTTGATGTCAGCTGCGGATGTCAGCAGCCCCTACCAGTTTCGCCACTCGTCGGTGAGTTCGTGCCTTCCGAGTCCGTGCCGGGCGGTCAGCGCCACCACATCGACACCGTGCTCGGTCAGAGCCTCGTCGATGTATGCGCACAGCGCCTCGCGTTCACCTGTCTCGTAGCCGGAGTGGACCTCATCCACGGCGTTCAAGGCCAGGACGACGCGTTTCACCACGGCGAAGACCTCGGCGTCCGCGGCGCTGCTCAATCCGACCAGCTCTGCCTCGAAGGAGTCGAGGACGGCGTCGGTCGCCACCAGGAGTTCATGGGGAAACAGTTCGGCCATGCAGGCGCAGTCCGGATCCAGGGTCCCGGCGGCGAGTTGCTCGGCCTCACTGGCTACACCCTCGCGCCAGCTCGTTGTCGGTCTTTTAGCCATGGTTCGGACCGTACAACGCACCTGTGACAGCCGGGGCCACCGCGTGGCCGAGAGGTCTCCGGACTCGGCCGACCCAGCGGCTGATCGGGATCCCCAGGAGCGACGCCTCCTCAGCCGTCGCCTGCCGCGGCTCCGGGTGATCCGGCTGCATGACGCCCGGCACGTCTGCGCGACGCTGCGGACCGCCGCCGGGGTGGCGCCCCGCGTCGTCATGGAGATCCTCGGGCACAGCCCGCCCCCGTAGATGTCAAAGGCCCCCAGCCATGATCGACTGGGGGCCTTTGCCCATGTGCCCTCGGCAGGATTCGAACCTGCGACACCCGCTTTAGGAGAGCGGTGCTCTATCCCCTGAGCTACGAAGGCGAGCGTGTGGAGACCTGGCCGTGAGGCCGGGCCACCGCGGTCAGTGTAGCGGGTGGTGCTTGATCCGCATTCGGGATATGCGGCTCCGCGCGGTGTCGGGGGGTGGGGGCAGGGGGCGGGGTGCCGGGGCGCGGGGCGGAGCTCCGGTCGTGGGGGCGGTCGGCGTGTGCGTGGGGTCCGCCGGCCGGCGGGGCGGACCGCGGTCCTCGGTGGGGGAGGGGTGTCGGGGGCGGTGGAGGGAGCGGGGTTTCGGGGCGGGGTTTCGGGGCGGGGTGAAAAGGGTGCCGGGGTGGAGGTTAAGGCAGCGCTTAATGACATGGCGGCGGTCTTCGGCCCTGGGGTTGTATCAGGGCCATCAGAACGGTTTTCCGCCTTGCTTGGGAGATTCAGTGGCTTCAACCATTCTTGGTCGGCTCCCTCTGGATGACGTGCTGCTCGCCGCAGACATCGCCCGCCTCGAGGAACTTCCGCACCCGCAGGACAAGTACGACGAGTTCACCGCCGGCAAGTGGACGAACATGCCCTTGCTCAACGTTTCGGGGAAGCGCGACGACGGCGTGTTCCGGGACGCCGACTCCGCGCCGAAGCCGACCTCGTTGCTGGACGAGGTGCCCCACATCGCGGACGTGGTGAACAGGTGCTTCTCGCAGGAGCGTTTGTTCATGGCGCGCCTGAGGAACGTGGTCGACTGGTCGATCATCCCCCACCGGGATTTCCTCGAACTCGCCGATCCCAGTGACAACTACTACCGGGTGCTCATCACGCTCCAGGACAATCCGTACTGCGTGAATTCCGAGGAGGACATGGTCTTCCGTATGGAAAAGGGTCAGGTCTGGTTCCTGGACGCCGCGAACATGCACTCCGCGGTCAATCCTTCGACCCTCAGCCGCTGGACCCTGTGCCTCGATTTCAAGACCGGCAGCGACTTCTCGCCCGAGGACATCTTCGCGGACGGATCGCTCTACGACCCGACGATCGAGCCCACGCTGCTGGAGCGGCAGCCGATCAGCAGCCGGCTCGACCCGGGTCTGGTCCGGCACTTCGCTTCGCTGATCACCCCTCACAACCTGAAGGACATCGCCTTCGCCCTGGGCAAGGTGCACTTCACCAAGGACATCACGGTCGGGCAGTCCTGGGACTGGATGATCGACATCGCGAAGGCCTCCGGTCATGACGAGGTCATCGACCGGGTCGAAGGCGCCGTGGAGTTCTTCACCGGCGCCCGGAAGATGAACGAGCGGTTCTCCTTCACCGTCGCGTAGCACGGCCGTCGCGTAGCGCAGCCAGCACGGCATACCGCCAGCACGGCCCTCGGCCCGGGGGCCGGCGGCCGGTCGGAAAGGTGAATCGAAATGAGCACTGCTCGTGACCGGTCCCTTGCGGGAGTGGTCTGCACGCTGATCTACGTGTCGCTCTCGTCCGGGCGGGACCTGTTCTTCGCGGACATCCTGCACCAGGTGAACATCTTCGTCATGGTGCTGATCGCGTTCACCGTCACCATGGGGATGTTCTCGATCCCGCAACTGGCGCGTGGGCGCGGTCTGTTGGGCAGGGCGAGGTCCCAGCGGGGCGACCTGGTCCGGATCAACGTCACGACCGCGGTCATGTGGCTGTCGTTCATCTTCGCGTTGAAGCACATCGAGCCGGCCGTCGTGGTCGCGGTGAACTCCGCGGTCATTCCGGTCACCACCCTGGGCATCGCCCTGCTGACCGTGGCGGGCCACCGGGTGGTGCGCAGCGACGCGGTCGCGGCGGCCGGCATCTTCTGCTCGGTGGCCTTCCTCGCGGTGCTGACGGCGACCGGCGCCTCGGCCGTCGGCGAGCTGAGCGCCTCGAGCGCGGTCCTCGGGATCGCCGGAGCGATCGTCAGCGGGGCCACGACCGCCTGGAACAACGTGATCGCGAAACGGCTGGCCGACGGTGGTCTGGCCGCCGCCGACGTCATGGCGTTCCGCTTCCCGCTCCTGATCGTGTCCAGTGCCGTCTGCATCCAGGTCTTCGACGTTCCGGTCGAGGTGACCTCCGGTCAGCTGACGGCGATCGCGGTGGCATCGGTGCTCGTGATCATGCTGCCGCTGTACTTCCTGCAACTGGGCATAGCCCGCTCCGACATGGCCACCACGGGGATCCTCATCGCGATCGGCCCGCTCGTCACCTTCGGCCTGCAACAGGCCCTGGGCAGGTACCCGTTCTCGCCGTCCTCCTTCGTGGGCATCCTCGTCGCCCTCGCCTTCGTCCTCTACGCCCTCTACGCGAAGTTCAGGTCCGCCGAGCCGGCCCGGCCGGCGGCGGCCCACGTCACGGAAGTCAAGGTATGAAACTGTTCGCCATCGTCGACGGATTCTCCTCCGGAGCGGGCCTCGCCCGTGAACTGCGGGAGCTGGGCCACGCCTGCATCAGCGTGCTGAGCGGGCCGGAGGTCCCGGAGGTCTACCGCAACTCCTACGACCGCTCGCTGTTCACCGTCGAGCTCTTCGACTCGGAGACGCTGGCCGCCGAACTCAAGGAACTGGCACCGGACTTCGTCATCGCGGGGGCGGAGAGCGGAGTCAACCTGGCCGACGAGCTGAGCGAGCGGCTCGGCCTCCTCACCAACGGGAGCCGGCTCAGCCCGGCCCGCCGCGACAAGTACCTGATGGCGCAGACCGTACGGGCCGCCGGCCTGCGGACGGCCGAGCAGTACCGGACCTCGGACCCCACCAAGGCCGCCGAATGGGCCCGCAGCCTCGACGTGTTCCCGGTCGTGGTCAAACCGCTGAACAGCTGCGGAGCCGACAGCGTCGTCTTCTGCAGCACTCCCGAGGAGGTCTTCCGGGCCGCCGACGGGATACTCGGCCGGGTCAACCAGATCGGGCTGGAGAACGAGGAGGTCCTCGTCCAGTTCTTCCTGTCCGGCACCGAGTACATCGTCAACACGGTCAGCCGCGACGGGCAGGCGTTCGTCTGCGACATCTGGCGCTGTCGCAAGGAGCGCGTGGAGGGCGCCGGTTACATCTCCTGCCTGGAGGAACTCCTGCCCCGGGACGGCGACCTGCAGGACGCGCTCGCCGAGTACGCGCTGGGCGTCCTCGACGCACTCGGCATCCGGCACGGACCGGCCCACTTCGAGATCATGATGACCCAGGACGGACCGGTGCTCATCGAGGTGGGATCCCGACTGCAGGGCGCGACCCACCCGGCATCGATCCGGGGGGCCCTCGGCACCGACCAGCTCGCGCTCACGATCGAGGCGTACCTGGAACCGGAGCGGCTCCTGGCCCGGGCCGGCGGCCGCTACCGGGCGAGCAAGGCGATGTACCACGGCTTCATGGTCTCGCCGGTGGGCGGGAAGCTCACCGACCTGCCGCGCATGGACGAACTGCGGGCCCTGGAGACCTTCGTGCACTCCACGATGCGGGCCCGGGTCGGCGGCGCCATCGACCGGACGATAGGCCTGTTCACCTCGCCCGGCGTGGTCGATTTCGTGCACGAGGACCCCCAGAAGGTGGCCGCCGACTACGCCGCTTTCCGTGCCATGGAGGCACGGGGCTTCTACGTGGTGGAGTGACCGTGGCCGCCCTGAGAACCGCTGTCGCCGGGGCCCGCCGGCTGGTGGTGAAGGTGGGCTCGTCCTCCCTGACCACACCGGCGGGCACCCCGGACACCGTGGCCATCGACGCACTCGTGGACGCGCTGGCCGTACGCGGGCGCGGTGGGGCGGAGATCGTCCTCGTGTCCTCCGGGGCGGTCGCCGCGGGCCTCGGCCCGCTCGGCCTCACCGCCCGGCCGCGGGACCTCGCGACGCACCAGGCGGCCGCGAGCGTGGGCCAGGCGCTGCTCGTGGCCCGGTACGCCGCCTCCTTCCGGCGGCACGGGCTCGGCGTCGGCCAGGTCCTCCTGACCTCGGACCACGTCACGCGGCGGACCCACTACGACAACGCCCGGCGGGCGCTGGGGCAGTTGCTGGAGCTCGGTGTGGTCCCGATCGTCAACGAGAACGACGCCGTCGCCACCGAGGAGATCCGCTTCGGTGACAACGACCGGCTGGCCGCACTGGTCGCACAGCTCGTCGGGGCGGACGCGCTCGTCCTGCTGTCGGACGTGGACGCCCTCTACACCGGGGATCCCCGGGATCCCGCGAGCCGCCGGGTCCCGGAGGTCCCCACCGGGTCCGGCCTGGAAGGCGTGCGCATCGGCCCGGTGGGCGGCGGGCCCGGAACCGGCGGCATGGCCAGCAAGGTCGAGGCGGCCGCCACGGCGAGCGGGGCGGGCATCCCGGTGGTCCTGACCTCGGCGGCCGCCGCCCCGGCGGCGCTCGCCGGCGAGGTGGTCGGCACGTACTTCCACCCGGCGGAACTGAGCCCGCCGTCCCGGCAGCCGTGGCCGGCCCACGCGGTGACCGTACGGGACCGCACGTTCCTGCTCGACCGGAAGGAGCCCGCGAACGCGCGCTGAGCCCCGTGCAGGGGCCCGGACAAGGGCAGGGCCCCGGACAAGGGCCCGTGTACGAGCTCGTGAAGGCACGCCGAGCCCCCGGAGCCCGTGGCCCCGGGGGCTCGGCGCGTTGCGGGCTACGCCGGCAGCCCGGCGCCGTCGTCGAGGAGCGCTCTGCCCAGAGGGGTGAGCGAGTGCCACACGGAGTTCTGCTCCCGCCGCGAGATGATCAGGCCGGCCTGGCGCAGGACGCCCACGTGCTGGCTCGCGGCCGCCACCGAAACGCCGATCCGCTTGGCCAGCATCGTCGTGTTGGCGCTGCTGCCGAGTTCCTCCAGGGCGGCGGCCCGGGTCCGTCCGAGCAGTCCTTGCAGCGCCTCGGAGGAGGTCGAGCCCGCGGAGAGCACCGCCGCGACGTCCCCCGGCTCGCGGGACGCGGGGTAGATCAGGACCGGGGTCCCGTCGCCGTCCGCCGGGACGAACAACTGCGGTTCGGCGGGGCAGAAGAACGAGGGGGCGAGGATCAGGCCGCGTCCTTCGAGGTGCAGATCGGCGTCGAACACGAACGGGTTGTACAGCGGCATCTCCAGGGTGGGTGCATTCCACCGCAGATAGGGATGCAGCCGTTCGAGCAGTTGCTCCACACCGCCTTCGGCGACGAGCCGGGCGCCTTTGTCGCATTCCGCGGAAAGATGGGCCTGGATTCGCGGCCAGTGCGGCTGGATGAATGTCCGGTGGCATTCCGCGAGGTCCGCGGCGAACTTCCGCTGGACTTTGAAGTCCCCGGATACGATGGGCCGCAGCCAGGCCGGCATGCGATGGGCGATGTCGGGAATATCGCGGAATTCGCTGTGGAGCCGGGCCGTCGGCAGTTCGAGCAGCCGGTCGATGCCCTCCTCGACCGTGTCGGTGCGGCCGATCATGGTGAAGAGGTCGGCGGCTCCCCCGTGGAGCGGGGCGAGGAAGTGCCCCAGTGAGGCCGCGTGGGAAGGGCTGCGCAACAGCGCCTGCGTGCGCCACCCCTGGAACAATGATTTCTCGGGCCGTTGCCTCAGGGTGCGTAACACCCACTGGGTCTCGGCCAATGGCCCCATGACCCACAGCCGGACTCGGGCGAGATCGTTGGCTGTGAAATGTAAGCGCATCAATTTATCCCCAACCCCCGTAAGGAACCAATCAGACCCTAGATCACTTCCTAATCGTTTCGGAAACGATCCCGGACGATTCCCACATGGTGAGATCGGGGGTCGGTGAAGGTGAAGGCATTCCGTGGGGATTGCGGGGTTTCGGCATATGCCCCGTCTTCCGGTGGCCGGTGTCAGGGTTTGACCCACTGGCCCTTTCGGAGGGACGGGACGCTGAGGACGAGGGCCGCGATCGGGACCGTCGCGTACCAGGCGAAGCCCTCGCTCGGTCCGAAGACGTCGACCAGTTTGCCCAGGGCCAGGTAGCCGCAGCCGATGAGGAGGGATTCGACGAACGTGATCATCGAGAGGAGGCTCGCGCGGTAGCGCGAGGGCACCCCCTCGTTGAAGACGTTGTCGACCACGACCGCGGTGATGTCCGGTGCGCCCACCGACAGGAGGAAGACCGCCACCGTTAGCCAGGCCAGCCCCAGGCCGCTCACGCCCAGGGCGCCGGCCAGGACCAGCAGGGTGAGCGGGACCAGCAGGTGTACGCCGAGGCGCCGGTCGGCCCGGTCGGCCAGCAGGGGGGCGAAGCCGCCGATGAGGAAGCCCGCCGACATCACCACGCTGACCAGGGTCGTCGCCAGGCCCTGGGCGCTGAGCGCCTGCTGGGTGAAGATGAAGTACGGGGTCAGCGTGGCGTGCATCAGGCCCGAGACGACCACCAGGGACGCCAGGCGCGGGGTCAGATTGCGCAGGACCGCCGCCCTGCCCAGCTCCTCGCCCTCCGGAGAGGACTCCGCCGGCTCGTCCAGTTCCGCCGCCTCGCGGCCGTCCATCTCCGGAACCCGGGTCAGCAGGACGGTCGCGGCCAGCACGAGCGCGCCCGCCGAAGCCAGGTAGACCAGCTCCCAGGAGACCTTCTGCAGGGTGCCGCCCAGCGCGATGGCCAGTGCCGTGGTCGTGGCGCCGAAGGTCGCGTAGCGGGACTTCACCTTCACGTAGTGGGTCTGGGCGCCGCGCCGCTTGAGGAGGTCGTAGAGGAGCGCGGTGTCGGCGCCCGAGACGAAGGCCATGCCGATGCCCTGGAGGGCGAACAGGACGACGAACCACGGGAAGCCGGTCAGGGTCACCTGCCCGACCAGACAGGCGGCGATCAGGCCCTGGCCGATCACGATGCTCGCCCGCCGGCCCACGCGGTCGGCGACGAACCCGGTCGGCACCTCCGCCAGCGCACTGATGATGTAGATCGTGGTCTGGAGCAGGGCGATCTGCGCGATGGAGAAGCCCTGGTGGGCCAGGTAGAGGACGAACACGCCCCGCTGGAACAGGGAGTTCGCGAACACCGCGTACACGTAGAAGGGCAGGGCCACCCGCCGGGCCGTACCCGGAACCGGCGTGTTCCCGCCGTCCCCCGAGGTTTCCGGCTCCGCGCCGTCCTTGTGCGCGATCTCGCTCGAATCCGTGGTCAACGTGCCGTCTCCAGTCCGAAAGAGGCTCCGCGGCTGCCGAGCAGCGACTTCACCCGTAGATAGGCCTCGCGGTCGGGGCCGTCCTCACTGAACAGGCCCGCGACAAGGAACGGTACGAGGTCGGGCGAGAATCCGTAATCCGAGTTGTTCGCGGGGCCGTTCGCCGTGGCCAGATCCTCGTACAGGTGCGCGGCGCCCCCGCCGAACAGCGTCGGCACCGCCTGGTGCCGCCAGAGCCGCGGCAGTACGAGGGAGGCCTCGAAGCCCGTGCACGCACCCTGGTAGGCGGTCTCCCCGGCGCTCTCGGCGGCGGTGAACACACTGATCGGGCGGCGGGTCGGGAGAAACGGGTGCGCGTAGGGACCGCCCGTTCGGGAGGCATCCGTCGTGGAGGCATCCGTAGTGGAGGCGCCCGTTGCGGACCTGCCCGCGCCGAGGATCGCGTCCGCCGTGATCTCCGCGATGAGCGGGCTGTTGTGGAAGCCGTCCCGGTAGGTGCCGGTCGCGATGTGCAGCCCCTCCAGCGGCCCTGGGCCGAGGAGCGGGAACGTGTCCAGGGACACCGGCCGGTTGCCCACGCGCCATTCGGCGATCTCGGCGAACGCGAAGCCGTTGTTCAGCTGGTCGATCGCGCACTGCAGGAGGAAATGGCTCAGACCCGCCGACGGCAGCGTCCTCGGGGTGGCGAAGACGACGTTGGTGGCGCCGAGGTAGTCGCGCCCGTCCGGGAACGGGACGGCGTGCAGCCCGCAGGAGCCCGCACGGTTGACGCTGCGCACGACGTGCCGGAAGGGCGTGGACTCCGTGCGGTGCGTGACCGCCGCGATCCCCGTGCCCGAGAACACGGGCTGTACCTCGTCCGGCCCGAGCACGGTGTCCAGGAGGGGCGTGGTGAACGCCCCGGCGGCCACGAGCGTGGTGCCCGCGAGGAGCCGGTCGCCGTTCTCCAGCTCCGCGCCCGTCACCCTCTGGCCGTCGCGCGTGAGCGCCCTGGCCGCGTACGGGAGGAACCGGACCCCCCGCGCCACGAGCGCGCCTCGCAGCGCCCCGTACACCGCCCCACTGTCGGCGGCGCCCTCCTCGGGCAGGAACAGGGCGCGCAGCGGCCGCGCGGTGGGAGTGGGGTCGAGGCCCACGATCGAGCGCGGGCCGATCAGCTCGTGGGGCTCGCCGTACTTGGCGACCGCGTCGAGCATGGCGTCGAAGTTCTCCGAGTCCAGCTCGCCGGAGACCGCGTTCTCGATGACGACCGTCCCGGAGACGGTGTGGGGGCGGTCGTGGCCGGACGCCTCGACGATCCCGTCCAGCCAGGAGGGCCACAGGGCGAGCGCGTCCCGGCACATCGCGAACTTGGCGCGCGAGGCGTCGGAGCGCAGCGTGTACTTGGTGATCTCGGCGAAGCAGTTCAGCATGGCGCCGGAGGCGGGCGTGGCCGCGCCCGCGCGGTCGTCCGGGCCGATGACGGCGACCGACAGGGACGGGTCGCGCCGCGTGAGCTCGAAGGCCGTGGACAGGGCGAGGATGCCGTTGCCGACGATGGCGATGTCTGCCGTGATCAAGTCTTTCTCGTCTCCTTGGATCGGATGCGCGGTCGTACGGGTGCGGGCGTGCGGGGCGTGCGGGGCGTGCGTACGGGGCGGTCGTACGGTGCGTTCGTGCCGGTCCGGGCGGCCCGCGTACGGGGCTGCGCGCGCGGCTCAGCCCGACGGCGGCCCGAGGTCCGCCCCGGTCACGAGGAGCGTGGGACCGCCGTCCCCGACGGGCACCTCCTGGCCGAACTTGGCGCAGGAGGCCGGGCTCCCCATCGCGAAGTCGGCGCCGATGCCCCTGACGCCGGCGAGGACGGCCGCGACGTTCCCGGTGAGGACGCCGTCGGCGACCGGCTCGGCGGGCCGCCCGTCGCGGATGCGGCGCACGTCCACCGCGCCGAGGGAGAACGTGCCGTCCGCGCGGACCTCCCCGCCGCCCAGCCGGGACACGTGGTAGCCGCGGGCGACGGACGACAGGAGGGCGGCCGGATCCGCCGTGCCGCGCCCGATGCACACGTTGCTCATCCGGCACACCGGCGGATGCCGGAAGGACTCCCTGCGGCGCCGCCCGTCGTCCTCGACGAAGCCCGTGATCACGCCGTCGCGGACCAGGCGCACCGGGCGGGCGGCGGCCCCCTCGTCGTCGTACGCGTAACTGCCCCAGGCTCCCGGGAGCCCCGGATCGTCGGTCACGTCCAGGGCGACCGGGCAGACGCGGTCGCCCACCCGCCGGGCCGCGCCCGCGAGTCCGGCCGCCGCGACGTCCCTCTCCAGCGGATGGCCCAGCAGCTCGTGCGCGAACACCCCGCTCGCACCGGCGGCGATGACGAGCGTGACGTTCCGCTCGGAGACCGGCCCCGCCCCGCGCTTGGCCACGGCGGCGAGGCCCGCCCCGCGGCCGACGGCCACGGCGTCGGGGCACCCGGCTCCGCCGGCCTCCCCGGCGCCGGACGACCCCGCGCCGGATTCCCCCGCGCCGGCGGCCCGCCCGCCGGGCAGCCACGCTCCGGGGTCCCGGACGCCCGCTTTCCGGTAGCCGACGGACGCGCCGCCCGGGCCGGTACCGACGCCGCCGGCCCCGGCCTCCGCGATGGCCCGGCAGGAGAGCAGGTGCCGCGGCCGGTCGGCCTGGAGGTGCGCGACGCCGGGCCCCAGGAGCACGAAGTCCCTGGCCACGGCGGAGTAGGACACGGAGACCGAGTCCAGGCCGCCGCCCCCGCGCGCCGCGTCGAGGGCCGCCGCGCGGGCGGTCCGGAGCAGCTCGGGGGCCTGCGCCGCCGCGATCCGCGCCGGACCGCCGCCACCGTCCGGCGGCTCCCAGCGGGCGAGGGCCCGGTGCAGTACGGAGGCCAGGCGCTCCGGGTGCGGTACGCGGGCCGGGGCCCCGCCACGGCCCGCGGCCCCGGCCCTGCCCGCCGCCCCGGCATCGGCCCGGACCCGGTCGAGCGCGGCCTCGAGCCCGAGCCGGAACCCTTCGTGGGACAGGCTGTTGACCGCCGCGTGGCCCACGGCCCCGCGGTGCCGGATGCTCACGGAGAAGCCCGTCTGCCGGAACGACTCCCCGCGCGCGGGTGCGTCGTCGAGCAGGAACTGCTCCTCGCCGCGCACGCGTTCGACGAAGAGGTCGATGCGGACACCGGTGGAATCCCGTACCTCCCCGAGCAGGCCGGCGATCTCGGCCGCCGCGGAGCCGTCCACACCGACCGGCCGCTCAGCCGCCGGCGACGGCGGCACCGGCCGGGGCGGTAAGAGCGGAGGCAGTGACATCGGCAGCGGCCGGAGCGTCCTCTTCGGCATGGGTTCCCTCCGTCGTTACGCGCCATCCGTGCTCGGGGGACCAGTGCCGGACGAAGCCGGCCATGCGGAACGGGGTCGCCGTCTCGACCATGACGGCCAGGGACCCGGGGTCCGCGGTCCGTGCCGCTTCGAGGGAGGCGCGGCCGACGAACTCCAGGTCCGCCTCCCGTGCTTCGACACCGGCCAGCTCCGCCAGGAAGACGATCTGCCGGCGGGTCGCGATCACGAACGCGGCGGCGGCCAGCTCCCGGATGCCGGAAAGGTCCTCCTCGGACAGGGTCCCGAGGAGCCCCGCGAGTGCCTGCGTGGAGTTGGGGTTGAGGCCGGGGTCGTGCCGGCGCAGGGCGGTGACCAGGTCGATCTGCTCCTGGACCGGGGTCTCCGAGGGGTGCGGCACGCTGCGGTAGCCGGCCCGCAGGTGGAAGGGGAAGAGCCGGCCCAGGGCGGACTGCGCGAAGATGATCCTCCGCTCCGGGGCGGCCGCGCCCGTACCCGTACCGGTGCCCGCGCCCGTACCCGTACCCGGCCACATCCGCGCGTTCAGCGAGAGCCCCCGGAACGCCGGGTGCACGATGACGCGCTCCTGCAGCAGGACCGACTCGTTGATCCGGCGGAGCGTCTCCAGCGCCTCGAACTCCCGGGGGAACGGCCGGCAGAACACCTTCACGGCGGCGAGCATGCCGCCGACGCGGATGGTGCGCACCTCCGTGACGAGGTTCTCCCAGTCGATCCACCGCTCGTCCTCGACGCGGTAGTGGTAGTCGGCCAGCCGCTCGTAGTCGCAGCGCCCTCCCGCCGATTCCGCGAACTCCTCGCCGATCCACTTCTCGATGCGCCGGCCGGGCACGTACCCGCCCGCCGTCTTCCCGGCCGTGCCGTCGAAGTCCAGCCGGACGTGGGCGTCCGGGGCGAGGAACTCGTGCAGGTCGTCGTGGGCGGTGGCGACGACGGCGTTCAGCCGCAAGGAGCGGCAGACCCGCTGGAAGTTGTGGGCGATGACCTTGGCGGTGGTGCGGTCCAGGTTCGAGCAGAACTCGTCCACGACGATCGGACCGCCGCGACCGGCACCCCCGCCGCCGCTGCCGTCGGGACCGCCGGTCGCCAGCCGCGCCAGCGTCAGCCGGTGCCGCTGCCCGTCCGAGAGGTGCTCCGGCCTCGACATCATCAGCCGGGGCTCTCCCAGCCCGAACCTTCCCAGCCAGGAGACGGTCGCCTCGACCTCGCCGTCGAAGAGGTCGATGACACGGTCCCGGGGGTCGGCGGGCGGCAGATCGGCGACCGTACGGACCCGGGTGAGGCGGGACAGTTCCCGCAGGATGCTCGACTTCCCGGTCCCGCTGAAGCCGGTGACGAGCGTGATGCCGTTCAGGGGGACGGAGACCGGCGCGAGGGTGACGGTCTCCTCGGCGGTCTCCACGCCGAAGGCCTCGCGCAGGGCCCAGGCCCGCTCGGACAGGGGGCCGCCCTCGCGTTCGTGCCGCACCTCGACGGTGACCGCCTGCGGGCCGGGGGAGTTCGTCATCCCCACTTCCTCTCATCGCGCGTGGTCGAGTTTCCGAGGTCGACGACGAACCGTGCGTTCGAGGCGCGGGTGGTCCGGCCGAGGATCACGCCGTTCGTCCACTCGCCGACCATCCATGCCGCGGTCACGGTGTTCACCGGTGCGAGCGAGGCGCTCATCACCGGATCGGTGAGCGCGCGGCGGGCGAGCGCCGCCAGTTCCGTCATCTCGCGTGCGAACTCCCGGTGGGCGCCGTCCGCTTCGGGTTTGAGCAGGGGGCCCACGGCCGCTTCCTCCAGCCCGGCGGCCGCGAAGATCACCGAGCCGCCGCCGGCCCGGGCGTGCCCGGCCAGCAGCGCCGCGAGCGTGCCCACGGGCCGGTCCGCGCAGCAGAACAGGGTCCACGGGCCCGGGGTCGCGGGGCCGATCCGCCCGACCGTGTCCTCGTCGACGAAGACCTCGGCGGTGGTGACGGACGTGTCCGGGTACCGCTCGCGCAGGAACTCCCGCAGGGCCTCCGTCTTGGGCCGGCCCAGATCGCCGCGCCGGTAGCCGAACTGCCGGTTGAAGTTGGTGATCTCGACCCGGTCGTGATCGACGAGCAGGAGGTCCCGCACGCCCATTGCGCACAGGTGGGTGGCGACGATGGACCCCGTTCCGCCGCAGC
Source organism: Streptomyces sp. NPDC054956 (assembly GCF_053609185.1). Classification (NCBI taxonomy): domain Bacteria; kingdom Bacillati; phylum Actinomycetota; class Actinomycetes; order Kitasatosporales; family Streptomycetaceae; genus Streptomyces; species Streptomyces sp. NPDC054956. The sequence goes on from NZ_JBSGXB010000013.1 coordinate 20,566, forward strand.
CCACGACGACCGCCCGGTGGCGGGCGATCCGTTCCATGGCGTCCTCGGGCCGCGGGTCGAAGTGCGCGAACCAGTGACGCTGCTTCGTGTACTGGTCGACGGACTCGGTACGGGGCAGCGGCACCAGCATGTCGCGCGCCTCCAGCACCTCCAGCAGGGCCAGCTGCCGGGGCGTCGGACCGGCGGCGGGCCCGGCGGGCCCGGGGGCCCCAGGGGGCTCATCGGGCCAGGTCAGGCCTCTGGTGAGGCGTCCCGCCAGCTCCCGCAGCCCGTCGTCCGAGCCCGCGCCCTCGACGCCGAACCCGTTCTCCCCGATCACCAGGAGCTCCCCGGACGCGCCGACCGCGATCGCCGTCCCGGCGCGGAGCATGACCCCGGAGGGAAACCGGCTCCGCAGCCGGTCCAGCGGCGTGCCCCGCGGGCCCGGTGTGCCCTGCGGGGCCGGCGGGCCCTGCGGGTCCTGGATGCCCCGTGGGTCCCGCCCGTCCCCGGTCACGCCCACTCCCAGGGCGCCCGGGCCGGCCGCGCCAGGAAGATCCCGGGCACCTCGGCGAGCGGTACGCACAGCGCGTCGCGCAGCAGGATGGCGTCGAGCTCCCGCGCGGCCTCCTCCAGCGTCTCGGGTGTCTGCGGGGAGCTGTCGTAGTGCCGCAGCACCTTCAGGTAGGACTCCAGCGACTCGTGCGTCCGCAGCGCCTCGAGGAAGACCAGCCCGCGGTGGATGCCCAGCGGGTCGGGGCGCAGCCCCCGGAACAGGTTGAGGCGCAGGTCGGCGGGGCGCGACCGGGCCTCGTACCGGTCGGGTACGAGGTCCACCGCGATGCCCGCCCGCCCCAGGAGCCGGGCGGCCGCCCGGGCGAGCTCCCGGTTCGGGTAGTACGTGTCGTACGCGAGCCGGTAGCGGCTCCCCGGCGCGGGCTGCGCGAGCCGCCCGGCCGGGGCCGGCGGGCGCCGCGCCGCCGCGTGGAAGGCCGCGGCGAAGTCCCGTACGGGCAGGAAGCCGCGGCGCGCGAACAGGGGCGCGGGCAGCAGGGCTTCGGCGCCGGGCGCCGTCAGGGCGGCCCGGATGGCCTGCCGGGCCCCGTCCGCCTCGGGGCGGAGCAGGCCGCCTTCGAAGCAGACGGCGACGACGATGCCGAGCGGTCCGGTCCGCAGGGCCGGGTCCGCCGCGAACTCGGGGAGCCGGTGCAGGGGGAAGGCGGTGTCGGAGGTGACGTCGACCCGGCCTTCGGCGAAGGCCGCGATGCCCCGCTCGGGGCTCTTGATCCGGCGGACGACGATGCGCCCGGGGCCCTCGGCGCAGTGGCCGGCCCGGTCGAGGACGATCGTGCGGGCCGCCGCCCGGGTGATGCGGTAGCGGCCGACGCCTTCGCGCGGGCCGCGGTGGGGCGCGAGGGCGGGCAGGGCGGTCATCAGGGGGAACCCGAAGTCCGGTTCGGTGAGGGTCACCCGTAGGCGGTCGCCGCGCGCGTGCACCCGTTCGACGTGGCGCAGCCAGTAGCCCGTGGCGGTGTGGGAGGCGGCCGCCCGGCGCAGGGTCCCGGCGTAGTCGGCGGCCGTGAGCGGGGTGCCGTCCGCCCAGCGCGCGCCCGGGCGGACGGCGAACTCGTGCCGGCGCCCGTCCGGGGAACCGCTCAGGGACCGGGCGCCGACCAGGGCGGGCCCGCCGGGGCGGTGCGCGACGAGCGGGCGGGTCGTGAGGGCGGCGAGCTGCAGGCCGCTGTGGTCGCTCCAGGCGGGCTGTTCCATCGTGCCCGGCATGGAGTCGAACGCGACCACGAGCTCGGGCCGTTCGGCCGGTACCGCGCGGCGTTCGGCCGGTCCCGCGCGGCGCTCAGCCGGCATCGGACGGCGCCTCCGGCCCCGCGGACGGGGCCGCGCCGCCCCACCGGGCCAACGCCTCCCCGTACTCCTGGAGTTCGGCCGTCATCTCGCGCACCCAGGCGGCCTCCCCGGCCCGGAAGGCCGCGTCGTCGAGCTCGGCCGGCGCGGCCCTCCCCTCCCGGTCGGCCCACTTGCGCACGTGCGCGTTGCGGGCCCGGCGCAGGACGGAGATGGGCTCGATGAGCCGCGTCTCGAACTGGGAGAGGAAGGTGAGGAGTTTGCGTTCCTCGACGAAGTTGGCGGTGAGCATGAGGTTGCGCTCGGGATTGCGCACCTCGTGGAACCAGTCGCCGGGGATGTAGAGGGTGTCGCCGGCCCGCAGCGTCACCTCGTGCAGGACGGCGCCCGCCGGCCGGAGCACCTCGTCGTACGAGGCCTGCGACCAGAGGCCGTCCCCGGCCCGCAGCGCCCTGCCGGCCTCGGGTGCCACGAGGCGCAGGCGCTTGCTGCCGCTGAGGACGGCGAGCCAGGCGCTGGTGGAGAAGGTGTCGCGGTGCAGGCCGGTGGAGCAGCCGGGTTCGCCGAAGAACAACCACATCCGGCCGAAGCGGACCTGTTCCGGAAGCCTCTCGATGCAGTCGTCGGAGAAGATCTCCGGAATGGTGAAGTCTTCGAGCAGTGCGGGGCAGTCGCGGACGAAATTCCACTCGGCGAGGTATTGGCGGTCCCCGTCGAGGGCGGTATCGGCCGGGGTCTTCTCCCAGTAGTCCAGGAAATCGCTCAGGGTGGTTTCCGAGAGCGTGTAGTCGTACTCGGAGCCGGCCGTGTAATTCCGGATCGGGACCGGCAGTTCTCCGTACCGGCGGCGGAAGAATTCCGTCGTCCAGAGGTCGCGCGCACGCCATTGGTCCTGCAGGCCGCGGACGACCACCGGCTCGTCGATGTCGCCCAGGGCGGTGGCGGCAGGGGCGTCCAGCGTTCGCAGGGGGGTGACCGGGATGGGTGCCACGCGTGACTCTCCTCATGAGACGGCCGGAAGAGACGTCCTCCCCGCGGAACCCCGCGGAACGCGGCCCGCGGAGAGGATGTGGTGACAAAACACCCTAGGGCTCCGTGCCTTTGGGCAGTTTCGTCACGCGTGGCGGATCAACAACGGCGGGCGAGACCCGCGACCATCGCGGGGCTGCTCAGGTCGGTGACGCGCAGTTCGATGCTCTCCCGCGCACTCACGCGGTCCTGCTCCTGAACGGGCTTCGGGGTGAGTTCGGGCGTGACGGATTCGGTCTTCGGAGCCTTCTCCACGGTTCCTCATTTCTTGTGGAAATTGATGTTGCCGCGATGTCCGGAGTTAATGTGCCCCGGCGCTCAGGATGTTAGCGAATGGCCGGAATGGGCGTCCACGGCGCCTCGGCGGGTTTGGCCGGGAATGGCCGATTCCCTGCCCGGATGTGGCTGGTTTCGCGAAAACGGTGGACGCGGGGAAAATGTGTTGCGCGCGGGAGCCGGGATCGTCGAGAATTCCCGATCATGGGACATCTTGAGGCTGCGCATCTTGAATATTATCTGACCGACGGGCGGGCACTGCTCGGCGATGTCTCGTTCAGAGTGTCCGAAGGGGCCGCTGTGGCCCTCGTGGGGCCCAACGGCGCCGGCAAGACGACGCTGCTGCGGCTGATCTCCGGCGAACTCCAGCCGCACGGCGGCACGGTGACGGTCAGCGGCGGACTCGGAGTCATGCCCCAGTTCGTCGGCAGCGTCCGCGACGAGCGCACGGTCCGCGACCTCCTCCTGTCCGTGGCCCCGTCCCGCGTCCGGGAGGCCGGAAAGGCCGTCGACGCCGCGGAGGAGGCGGTCATGACCGTCGACGACGAGGCCGCGCAGATGCGGTACGCGCAGGCCCTCGCCGACTGGGCGGAAGTACAGGGGTACGAGGCCGAAACGGTCTGGGACATGTGCACGATGGCCGCGCTCGGGATCCCGTACGAGAAGGCCCAGTGGCGCCTGGCCCGCACCCTGTCCGGCGGGGAACAGAAGCGGCTGATCCTGGAGGCGCTGCTGCGCGGCCCGTACGAGGTGCTGCTCCTCGACGAGCCCGACAACTACCTCGACGTACCCGGGAAGCGCTGGCTGGAGGAGCAGATCCGCCAGACCCGCAAGACGGTGCTCTTCGTCTCCCACGACCGCGAACTCCTCGCCCGCGTGGCCGAGAAGATCGTCAGCGTCGAGCCGGCGCCGGGCGGCGCGGACGTATGGGTGCACGGCGGCGGGTTCGGCACCTACCACCAGGCGCGCACCGAACGCTTCGCCCGGTTCGAGGAGCTGCGCCGCCGCTGGAGCGAGAAGCACGCCCAGTTGAAGAAGCTGGTCCTCACGCTTCAGCAGGCGGCCTCCGTCAGCCACGAACTGGCCTCGCGGTACGCGGCCGCCCAGACCAGGCTGCGCAAGTTCGAGGAGGCCGGACCGCCGCCGCAGCCCCCGAAGCCGCAGGACATCCGCATGCGCCTGCACGGCGGGCGCACCGGCGTACGGGCGATCACCTGTAAGGGCCTGGAGCTGACCGGGCTGATGAAACCCTTCGACTTGGAGGTCAGCTACGGCGAACGGGTCGCCGTACTCGGCTCCAACGGCTCGGGGAAGTCCCACTTCCTGCGGCTCCTCGCCGGCGAGGCCGTCGCGCACACCGGCACGTGGCAGCTCGGCGCACGGGTCGTCCCCGGCCACTTCGCCCAGACCCACGCCCACCCCGAACTGGAGGGCCGCACGCTCCTGGACATCCTGTGGAGCGAACAGTCGCAGGACCGGGGCGCCGCCATGTCCGTCCTGCGCCGGTACGAGCTCACGGGCCAGGCGGAACAGCGCTTCGACCGCCTCTCGGGCGGCCAGCAGGCCCGCTTCCAGATCCTCCTCCTCGAACTGTCGGGCACGACCGCGCTCCTGCTGGACGAGCCGACGGACAACCTCGACCTGGAGAGCGCGGAGGCCCTCCAGGAGGGCCTGGAGGCCTACGACGGCACGGTCCTGGCGGTCACCCACGACCGCTGGTTCGCCCGCTCCTTCGACCGCTTCCTGGTCTTCGGCGCGGACGGTCTGCTGCGCGAGACGAGCGAGCCGGTGTGGGACGAGCGGAGGGTGGAGCGGGAGCGGTGAGGGGTTAGGGGGCTGCGGCGCGCTTGCGCACCTCGGCGCTCTCCGCGTGCGCGAGCAGGTCCAGTCCGCCGGCGGATTCGAGGATCTGCAGGTACCTGCCCAGCCAGGGCGAGGTGTGGTCGGCGTGCAGGGCGTCGGCGAACAGTGCCGCGACCGACACGACGGTTCGCCCTCTGAAGTCGATCGGGTCGTGCCGGAACGACGCGGAGAGCTCCAACAGCTCCTTGGCCTGCCCCGGGGGCAGTCTGTCCAAGTCGGCGAGGAGGCCCCCGTAGCTCTTCGCGCCCAGGTAGGCCAGCGCAGTGATGCAGAGCTCCTCCCATCCCAGGGCCGATACACCGAGCAGGATGGGAACGATCCCGCCGAGGTCCGTGCGCGACCGGAAGGTGACCAGCCGCATGGCGGTGTACGTCGGTGGCGAATACCGGTCCTCCGGGCGGATCGCGGCGAGCAGTGCGAAGTACTCCATCCCGGGAATCCGAAGGTTGAGGCGAGGGTTTCCGAACGCGCTCATCAGTTCGTCCGCCGCCACCACGGGGCGTCGTCTGCCGGCCTGCACGTCCTTCAGCCGGCCGCACACGTAGCTGACGTTCGCACCCTCGATCCGGGCACCCACCCCTTCCATCAGCCTGTCGAGCACGGCGCCGGGCGCCTTCGAGCACACGGCCGCGAAGAAGTCGATGCTCTCGCCCAGATCCCGCAAGCGGGCCACGTCTCCGGAGAACCGAGCCGCTTCCTCGACGCTTCGCGTGCTCACCAGCCACGCGTACATCTCGATCACTTCGTCCACCGGCCGACTCCAGGCGGCATCGCTCAACTGGCGTGCAAGTGCCAGAGCCGAACCCTTGGGTTCGGCAGAGAACTTCGCCTTGAGTTCCTCGAAGGGCGCCCGCTCGACAGCCGGAGCCACCGCGTGTTCCGAAAGCAGTTCCTCCAGGCGGAGCACCTCCTCGCGCAGTGACGCGCTGCGCCCCTCCGCCTCCTCGCGCCTGGTCTCGGCGTCCTCCAGCTGAGCCTTGAGTTCCCTGATCTGGCCCATCAGGGATTCCGCCTGGCCCGCCGAGTCCTCGTAAGCCCGCTGCAAGCCGGCCGTGCTGGACCGCTCCCGGGACCAGTCCAGCTCCATCCGCTGGAGATCCACCTTCAGCCCCTGCGCCTCCTCCTCCTTGCTGTCGAGCAGCAGGTGCAGCGACTCGACGCTGCGCCGCGCCCGCGCGACCTCCCGCTTGGCGAGCTCCAGCTCGTCCCGCATGACCGCGAGTTCGTACTCGCCGTTCTTGCCGGTCACCTTCAGCGCCGCCAGGTACTGCTGGTGGACGGTCTCCTTGGCGCTCTCCTGGAGGGGGACGCCCTTGTCGCTCTCCACCTCGCGGATGAGCTGCTCGATGAAGAACTTGGGCGGCACCCGGGTGCCGCCCAAGTACCGACAGACGGTGGTGTTGTCGAGGCTGACGCGGACCCCGTAGACCTTCTGCGTCACGCCCAGGCTGTTGAACAGCTGTGTCAACGTCTTGCCGAGCGTGACAACTTCGGGCGCCTCACCCCGCTCGACCTCGGAGGAGTTCCTGTTCAGCCCGGGCAGATCGTCCACGAAGTCCCCCGCGTCGTTGCTGGTGTTCTGGCAACCGTTGACCGCTGTCGCAAGTATCCGGCAGCGCGGACTCTCGGACCTGTCACTCCGACCGACGAGAGGAACTTCAGATGATCGTCCCCCCGGGTCTCACCGGCTCCGTACGCCGCCTCCAGCGCGCCCTGATCGTCCTGTTCGCGCTGGTGCCGCTGACCCTGGTCACCGTCGCCTTCCTCCCGGCGCTGATCCTGCTGCCCTTCGTACCGGCCACCCGCTCCCGCACGGAGAGCATGCTGCGCCAGCTGTCGGCCTGGTCCAAGGCCGTGCTGCAAGGCAGCCGCGAGCGGTGACTCCCCGAGCGGTCAGCCGGTCAGGAAGCGCCCGCGCAGGAGGGCCTTCGTCGCCTCGGTGATCCCCACCGCGTCCGTGAGGTAGGCCTCGACCGAGCCGTAGCGGGCTGCGAGGTCCGCGAGGGTCAGCCGCAGGATCTCGGCGGGGGCCCGCCCGTACGACGGCCAGCGCATGGTGCGGCCCGGGTTGGCGGTGTGCCAGTCGGCCGTCAGGCGGGCCGTGGCCAGCTCCGTCAGGGCGAAGTCCGCGAGGATCTGCTCCTCGTCGACGCCGAGGAGGGTCAGGACGAGCGCGGCGATCAGGCCGGTGCGGTCCTTGCCCGAGGTGCAGTGGAAGACCGCCGGGCCGGGGCCCTCGGCGAGCAGTTCGATGGCCCGGCGGATCTCCTCGACGCCGTCCTGCGCGACCTCGGCGAACCGGTCCGCGAGGAAGCGCCACGGGTCGATGTCCGGATCGATCTCGGCCTGGTCGTACGGCCGGTGCTCGATGCTCAGGTTGGCGTACGCGAACCGCTCGGGCTCCGGGATCCGGCCCTTGGCCTCGATCTCCCAGGGGTAGCGCAGGTCGATGACCGTGCGGACGCCGAGGTCCAGGAACCGGTCCCAGTCGGCGCCGCTCAGCTTGCCGAGCGAGTCCGCGCGGTAGAGGGCGCCCCACGCGACGGTGGCGCCGTCGGCGGTGCGGTAGCCCCCGAGGTCACGGAAGTTGTGCAGCCGTTCGAACTCGATGTGGCGGTCGGGCATGGACGGGTCCCCCTGCTCGCGAAGTTCAGGTCATCCGATGGTTCGGAGTTCCGGAGCCCAGAACGCCCGAGGCGCCGGTGATCTTCCCGCCCCGACGGAGACGTCGGCCTCCACGGACGGCCCCTCCGCCGTCCACCGCCCCTTACCGGCCACGATCGCCCGGAAGTCTCCCCTCCGACGGCCCCCGCTGGGACACTGCGCCGCGTGGACTCGGTGAACAGCAGCATCTCCGGCGGGAACTTCTACGGCCCGGTCATCATGGGCCGCGACATCCACATGCCCGAGCATGGCGCCATGGCCGCGCCCGTACCCCGCATGCTGCCCTTCGGCCCCGACGCCTTCGTCGACCGCGAGGCCCCGCGCGGCCGCCTCGACGAGCTGCTCGCCGGGCGGGACGGCCGGTCCGCGCCGCGGCTGGTGCTCCTGCACGGAACGCTCGGCGTCGGGAAGACCGGCCTGGCCCTGCACTGGGGGCAGGCCCGCCGGGAGGAGTTCCCCGGCGGGGTGTTCTACGCCGAGCTGACGCCCCGGGGTCTGGGCCGCACCGTTCCGGCCGCCGCCGTGCTGGAGTCCTTCCTCGGGCAGCTCGGCATCCCGGTCGCCGAGATGCCCGGCACGGAGGAGGCCTTGGCGGCCCGGTTCCGGAGCCTGACCTGCGAGCGGCCCAGCCTCGTCGTGCTCGACGGGGTCCCCCCGGGCGCCGCCGCCGTCCGGCACCTGCTGCCCGGGCATCCCGCGAGCATGGTCCTGATGACCAGCCGGTTCCGCCTCGGCGCCTTCGCCGAGGGCCGGCTGCCCGAGAGGCTGGACGTCCCCGCGCTCGACGAGGAGGCGTGCGCCGAGCTGTTCCGCGCCGTCGCGGGCGAGGACGTACCGTCCGGCGACGCACTGCGTACGGTGCTGCGCGCCTCGGCCGGGCTCCCGTACGTCGTCCGGATCGCGGCCGCGCACGCCGCCGACCCGGTGGGCGGCGGAGTCGAGGAGCTGGCGGCCCGCATCGGGCGCGAGCACATCCTGGAGGTGCTCCACATGCCCGACGGGACGGAAGGGACGCACGGGGGCGGAGAGACCGCGGGGACCGGCGAGTTCGGAGATCCCGGAGATCCCGGAGAGGCCAAGGCCGCGCGCCGGATCTTCGACCTCGCCCACGAGCGGCTCGAACCGGCGCTGCGCGAGGGGTTCCGGCTGCTGGGCCTGCACCCCACCCCGGAGTTCCCCGCCGCCTTCCTCGACGAGCTCGCCCCCGGCACCCTGCGCGGGCTGCACGCCGCCGGACTCCTGGAACCGGCCGGTCCCGGCCGGTTCCGGATGAACGGGGTGCTGCACGGCTACGCCGCGACCCTGGCCGCCACCGGCCCCGGTTCCTCCGCCGCGGCCCGGCGCGACGGGCTGGAGCGGATGATCGACTGGTACCTGCGCCGGGCGGCCCTCGCCGAGCGGAAGATCTCCCCGCGCTGGCGTGCGGGCGAGCTGTTCCCCGAACCGGACCCGGACCGCGACGCCGGGCCCTTCGCCACCAGGGCGGCCGCCATCGCGGCCCTGGAGGCCGACCGGCACACCCTCGCGGCCCTCGCCGAACTCCCCGAGACGGGGCCCGCGCGGCTCTGCCTGCTCGCCCAGGCCGTCCACGCGATGTTCCTCGACCGGGGCCACCACACCCTGTGGACGGCCGTCGCCCGTCTCGCGCAGGAGGCCGCCGCGGACACCGGCGACCCCCTGATGCTCGCCCGGATGCACTTCGAGCTGGCCTTCGCCCTCAACGACCGCGGTTCGGCCGAGGACCTGGAGGAGGCCCGGCTGCACTACGACGCGGCCCGCGAGTGCGCCCGCCGGATCGGGCACGCGCGCACCGAGTCCTCCGCGCTGGAGGGCCTCGGCAGGATCGCCGCGGCGCAGGGCAGCCCGCGGGCGGCCGCCGAGCTGTACGGGCAGGCGCGCACGGCCCTGGCGGAGGTGGAACACCCGCGCGGGCGCGCCCTGCTGGACTACCACGAGGGCAACGCGGCCAGTGCGGCCGGAGACCACGAGCGGGCCGTCCGGTGCCTGGCCTCGGCGCTGCGCGCCTTCGAGGCGATCGAGGACGAGGGCAACGCGGCGAAGACCCGGCTGCGCTCCGCCGCCGCCCTCCTCGCCGCGGGCCGGCCCGAGGAGGCGGGGGCGCCGCTGGCCCTCGCGCTGGAGGCCTTCGCGGACGGGACGCTCAACCGGGCCGACGCGGTCCTCGTACGGGGAGACGTGCGCGCGGCCCTGGGCGACGCGCAGGCCGCGCGGGCCGACTGGCAGACGGCCCTGGAGGCGTACGGGTCACTGCGCAGCATCCGGGCCGAGGAGGCCCGCATCCGCCTCGCCCGTACCGGAGCCGGCTCAGCCCTCCCGGACCCGGACGAACCGCAGGACTGAACCGCAGCCGCCGGCCCGGACCGTGAACTCGCCCTCCGGGGGCAGCCCTTCGCCGAGCAGGGCCAGCAGTACCGACCCGGCCAGGGCGGGCTCCGCGGGGCCCCGCGCCGCGAACTCCCGTCCCCCGCGCAGGCACAGCCGCCCGCCGGCGACCACGAGCACGCAGCCGGGGTTGCGGTCGAACACCGCGGCCGGATCCGCACCGGGCCGTGCGATCAGTACGTCGGCCCGCTCGCGGAGCCCGGCATCGGGTTCGGCGGCGTCGGCGGCCACGTGGGCGTCGGCGCCGAGGTGGGCGGTCGCCCGGCCCTGGATCTCGGCCGGGAAACGGCGGACCCGTACCTCCCGGCCCCCGATGGCGGTGGAGACGTACGAGGCGGGCAGCAACGGGCCGGCCCCGGCGGCGCGTTCCGGGACCGGCAGCGGCGCGGGGCGCGCCACGACGGGGAACTCCGGCTCGGGTAGGCCGAGATGGCGGTAGCAGAGGGCGCGCAGCAGGGCCGCCGCCCGGCCGGGACGCGAGGTGAGGCGGGCCGCGGCCCCGGGCAGGGCGACGGCCGAGGCGAGCTGGGCGGCCAGCGGGCGGTCCGGGTCGAGGCGGGGGAGCGCGGAGCCGAGCCAGGCCATGGGGGAGTCCGCGGCGACGGTGTCCTCGTCGAAGGCGGCGAGGAGCCCGGGGATCCCGCGGGCGGCGGCGTACAGGCTCAGGCTGCCGTGGTCGCCGAGGTAGACGTCGGCGGCGCACAGCGCGGCCTTCCAGCCCTCCCCGGCGGGCGGCGGCAGGATCAGCCCGGCCCGCAGGGCGCGCGCCAGCCATCTGTGGATCTGGTTCCCGCCGTGCAGGTACCAGGCATTGGGGTGCACGGCGGCGACGACCCGGAATTCGTCGGACGGCAATTGCGCGAGGGCGCGTTCGACGAGGCCGATATCGGTGCCGATGAGGGAACGGTCGCCCCAGGTGGAGGAGATCAGCAGGAGCTTCTGCTCCGGCCGGACCCCGAAGGCGGCGCGGTATTCCGTACGGAAGGGGTCGGAGGCGTCGAGCCGGTCGGCGACCGGATCGCCCACGACGTGGGCGTACGGGAGGGCTTCGGGGCAGTCCCGGCCCAGGCGGGAGAGCTGTTCCTCGTGCGAGAGGACGATCGCGGACGGGACGACCTCACCGTCGTGCAGCAGCCATTCGGACGTCAGCCCGAAAGCCCCGGCCCCGGATTCCGGATTCCGGATTCCGGATTCCGGATTCTTGCTGAGTTTTTTATTGTATCCAGCCCCGTGAGGGGTGCCAATGAGCGGTGCGGAAATGGCCTCGAGATTCCCGCCGCGGCTGGTGCTCACCGCGAGGTCGAACCGTTCCTCCAGCGCACGCTCCCACGGGAGGAAGGACAGCCCGCGCTCGGAGACGAATCCGGCGACCCCGTCCTCGAAGACGGAGGACCCGGTGCACGTGAAGACCACCCGGACCCGGTGGTCCCCCTCGAAGACGTCGAGCACGTCCAGCAGCCGGGTCGCCGAGGTGACGTTGTGGATGACGCCGAGGACGGTGCGTTCGGCCTGCACCGTGTTCCACCGCGCCGCCGCGAGCCCCCGTTCCGCCCTCCCGGTCCGCACCCGCTGCCCCGCTTTCCCGATCCGCCCGCGCCGCCGTCAGCCTACGGCTAGCGTGACGGGTATGGATGTTGCGGCACTGGTGACGGCGGGCGCGACCACGATCGTCGGGCTCATGGTCTCGGACGCGTGGAACTACGCGGGCGGCCGCTTCGCCCGCCTCCTCGGCCGCACGGGCGAGGAGGCGGAGACCGAGGCGGGCACCGGTCTGCGGGCGTCCCGGGCCGAGCTCCTGATCGCCCGCGCCGACGGCGACGAGGAGGTCGTCGCACGGGTCGAGGAGGGTTGGCGCGACCGGCTGCGGCTGGCCCTGGAGTCCGACCCGGAGGCCGTACGGGAGCTCACCGAGCTCCTCGACGAGGTGAACCCGGCCTGGCGCGAGGGCACTTCCACCTCCGTCGTGCAGAACACCATCACCGGGGGCACCTTTCACGGCGCGGTGGTCCAGGGCCAGGACTTCGGTTCGCTCACCCTGACCCAGGCGGCCCCGCAGCTCCCCGCGCAGCAGCCGCCGCCGCAGTAACGGCAGCCCGAGCAGTCCCGCTCGTCCCGGCCGTCCCGGCCGTCACAGGGCTAGACGCCCATCGGCGCGTGCAGCTCCACGACGAGCTCGACCTCGACGGGGGCGTCCAGCGGGAGCACCGACACGCCGACCGCGCTGCGGGCGTGGATGCCCGCGTCGCCGAAGGCGGCGCCCAGCAGTTCGCTCGCGCCGTTGACCACGCCCGGCTGGCCGGTGAAGTGCGGATCGCTGGCGACGAACCCGACCACCTTGACCACGCGCTTGACGGCGGACAGGTCCCCGGAGACGGAGGCGACGGCGGCCAGCGCGTTCAGCGCGCACTGCTGCGCCAGCTCCTTCGCCTGCTCCGGGGTGACCTCCGCGCCGACCTTGCCGGTCAGCGGGAGGGAGCCGTCGACCATGGGGAGCTGGCCGGAGGTGTAGACGTAGTGGCCGCTCAGGACGGCGGGGACGTAGACGGCGACGGGCGAGGGGGTCGGCGGGAGCTTCAGGCCGGCGGCGGCGAGGCGCTCTTCGGGGGTGCTGGGCATGACGGGTCCCTTCACGGAGCGGTGCGGTGCGCCGCTCCGGGCGGCGGATCGGGCGGCGGATCGGGCGGCGGTTCAGGCCGCGGATCGGGTCGGGCGGGGAAAGAGGATGACCGGTTTGATCATGCCGGGCTCCCGGGCGACGAGCCGGGCGAAGGCCTCCTCGACACGGGCGAAGGGAAATTCGTGCGTCGTGATCACCGTCGGGTCCACCAGCCCCTCGTCGATCAGGCCCAGCGCCCGCGCGAGGCGCGCCCCGCTGCTCTGCGGCGGCCGGCAGCGGGCGTAGGTGATCCTGCCGCCCTCGGCGAGCCCCTCGCGGGCGGCCGCCGCGGCGTCGGGGGAGCCCGTCGCCATGATCGACCGGTCGGCGCCGGCGCCGCCGGTCAGCTCCAGGATCCGCTCGGCGGTGTTCTCGTACGCCGGGTCGATCACCACGTCCGCCCCGAACCGCAGGGCGAGCCGCTGGCGCTTCCTCTCCGGTTCGACGGCGATGACGCGGGCGCCGCGCAGCCGGCCGGCCGCGATGGTGGCGCCGAGCCCGACGGCGCCCTGTCCGAAGACCACGACGCTGCCGCCCGGCGGCGGCCCGGCCTCGTCGGCGGCGGCGAAGCCGGTGGGGAGCGCGCCGGCCGCGTACAGGGCCTGGTGGTCGGTGACGGTGCCGGGGAGCGCGACCAGTCCGGCTCCGGCCGCCGGGGCGCGGAAGAACTCGGCGAGCCGCCCGTGGCCCTCGACCCCGACGCGCCGGCCGACGTACGAGGGGCAGACCCCCGGGCCGACGGCCTCGACGACGCCGACGGCCTCGTGGCCGAGCCCGGCGGGCGCTCCGGCGGCGGTGTGCCCTTCCCAGGCGCAGATGAGCGCGGCCGTGGTGCGTACGAGGACTTCGCCCGCCCGGGGTTCGGGAACGGGCCGGTCCACCACGGTGGGCGGTTCGCCGGTCCGGCGCAGCGCGAAGGCCTTCACGGGGTCTCCCTACGGTGTGACACGGCTGGTCCCATCAACCATCGCCGCCCGGATCCGGTCCGGCAGGGGGCCGGAGGTCGCGAACCGGCGGGCCGAGCGACTCGACCTGATTCCGCTCCGGGCGGGCTCCTGCGGCGGCCGGCCGGGCACGAGGGCCGGCCCGGCCCGGGCCCTTGGGCCGGACCGGGCGGGGGGAGCGGCGGGAGCGGTCCCCGGGTCACGGCCGGATGACCCGCACCTGGTAGCTGCCGTTGCGCAGTTCGCCCACGACCGAGACGCTGATGCCCGCCTTCTCGTCGGTGAAGGTCTCGCCCGGCCGGAACGGCGCGTCCGAGAGCTCGGCGTGCACGTTGGGCCGCCGGGTGCAGCCGCCGCTCGCGTTGGCGCTGTCGGAGACGGTGACGGGTCCGCGGCCGGTGTCCACCTGGGAGTCCACCTTGTAGATGAGGACCCCGGGTTTGCAGATGGCCTCGTCGTTCCCGGCCTTGGTGCGCACCTCCACCGCGTATCCGGCGCTCTCCGACACCGGGATGAAGGCCAGTTTGGTGCCGCCCTCGACGGCGAGCGGGGACAGGACGTGGTCGCTGACCCCGGACTTCCCGGCGCAGCTGATCTGGGAGCCGTCGAGCCAGCCGAGCTTCCACTTGTGCCAGCCGAGGATGTCGTTGTTGGCGCCCCAGTCCTCGCTCATGATGTCCCAGTGGCCGACCGTGCCTCCGCCGTCGGCGGTGTAGAGGTCCGGCAGGCCGAAGACGTGCCCGTTCTCGTGGGGGAGCACGCGGTAGCCGGTCTCCCGGTAGGAGCCGGAGCCGTCGTCCTGCCGGCTGTAGACGAAGGACGTGTTGGCGAGCGGGACCCCGTCGGCCATGGGGGCCTCGGCGTTGCCGGAGAAGGTGACGGACAGGACGGTGTCGAGCGCCGAGGGTCCGGCGTTCGGCGTGAACAGGATGTTGATCAGGTCGTACCGGGAGAAATCGACCTCGGCGTCGGCGGCTTTGACGATGTGTTCCACGAGCTGGCGGTAGCCGGGCTCGTACGCGGAGCCCCGCTCGATCCCGTACGCCGCGAACGGCATCGGCATCCGCAGCCAGTTCCTTATGGGTGCCTCGGCCCGGTAGGTGAGCCGTCCGTAGGAGCTGGTGCGGAACCAGTCGGAGGTCTGCGGGAAGAACTCGGCCAGCCGGTCGGTGGCCGTGCCCTCCCCCTTGGCGTCGGGGAAGTCGACCATCAGGTTCAGTGCCCGGACCTCGCCGGTGGAGCGCGCGTACCCGGGCGGGGTCGGCAGCCCCTCGGACATCTGCACGCCCATCGCCCCGGAGATCCGGCACGGCGCGAGCATCGACTCGGCGGAGGTCGCGCCCACCGGGCCGGAAGCCGAGTGGCTGCGGCTGGATATCCCGGCGCTGGCGGTCGCCGTGACGCCGAGGGCCAGCGCGGTGATGCCGATGAAGGCGCTGGTGCGGCGTGGCTTGCGTATCCGGTGGCGCGTCTGCGGCATGGAGATCGGCCTTCGGGTCCGCGGCAGCCGGCCGGGTCCGGACTGCGCTCTGTGCGATCACCCTCCGACGGCCCGGGCGCGCTCGCGCGCCGGGAGAGGCCAAACGGGACAAAAGGGACTGTGGTGGTGTGACCCAGGTCACACTCAAGAGTGAAATAACCGGGGACCTCCTCCCCGTTTGAACGAGAGTCTCCGCGAACCGGGGGCCCGCTCCCCGTTTCGAGCGGACGTACCGAGCGGACGTACGCGTCACCGCACCAGGGAGGCCACGGAATGAAGCGCCCCACCGCCACCGCTCCGGCGGCCCTGCCCGTCCCGGACCCGGAGGCCGCACTCGACCTCGGGGCGCCGGCCGAGGTGCCGGCGAAGGCGTCGGCCGGCGCGTCCGCGAAGGCTCCGGCGAAGGTGCCGCGCCCGCGGGCCGACGCCGTGCGCAACCGGGAGCGCATCCTGACCGCGGCGCGCGAGGTGCTCGTGGAGTTCGGCCCCGCGGCCCCGCTCGACGAGATCGCCCGCCGGGCCGGAGTCGGCAACGCCACGCTCTACCGTCACTTCCCCGACCGGCCCACGCTCATCCACCACGTCGTGCTCTTCGTGATGGACCGGGTGACGGCGCTGGCCGAGGACGGGCTCGCCGAGGAACCGGACGCCTTCGCCGCCCTGTGCCGCTTCACGCACGGTGCGGCGGACGAGCGGATCGGCGCCCTGTGCCCCATGCTCTCCGGCGACTTCGACCGGGAACACCCCGAACTGCTCGCCGCCCGCACGGCCTTGGAAGAGGCCGTCGACACCCTGCTCGGTGCCGGCCAGTCCTGCGGACTGCTGCGCACGGACATCGGGGTCGGCGACCTGATGATCGCCCTGTCCCAGCTGAGCCGCCCCCTCCCGGGCACCGCCTGCTTCGACACCGATGTCTTCGTCCACCGCCATCTCCAGCTGTTCCTGGACGGCTTGAGGGCTCCGGCCCGCTCCGAACTGCCGGGCGCGCCGACCACGCTGGAGGACCTGAGGCGGAAAACCATGTGACGCCCCGGGTCGCACCCGTTAGCGTCGGCAACCGCCAAAAAGCCTTGTAATGCCGTAATTCAGTCATCACGCACCGTGAAGTGGGTACCCCCATGTCAAAAACAGCCGCGAATCCGCCGCTGGCTGCCACCGCCGACCCCAGCCGCTGGAAGGCACTCGTCTTCATAGCCCTGGCGCAGCTGATGGTCGTCCTCGACGCCACCATCGTGAACATCGCCCTGCCGTCCGCCCAGACCGACCTCGGCATCTCGGACGGCAACCGCCAGTGGGTCATCACCGCGTACGCGCTGGCCTTCGGCGGCCTGCTCCTCTTCGGCGGCCGCATCGCCGACAAGTGGGGCCGTAAGAACGCCTTCGTCGTCGGCCTCGCCGGCTTCGCCCTGGCCTCCGCGCTGGGTGGCGCCGCCACCGGCGAGGCCATGATGCTGGGCGCCCGCGCCCTCCAGGGCGCCTTCGGCGCACTGCTCGCGCCCGCCGCGCTCTCGCTGCTGGCCGTCATGTTCACCGACGCCAAGGAGCGCGCCAAGGCCTTCGGCATCTATGGTGCGATCGCCGGTGGCGGTGGCGCCGTGGGTCTGATCCTCGGCGGCTTCCTCACCGAGTACCTCAACTGGCGCTGGACCTTCTTCGTGAACATCCCGTTCGCGATCGTCGCCGCCGTGGGCGCCTGGATGATCATCCGCGAGCCGGCCGGCGGCCGTAACCGCGCGCCGCTCGACATCCCCGGCGTGGTCCTGTCCACGACCGGTCTGGTCGCGCTGGTCTACGGCTTCACCCGCGCCGAGTCGGCGGGCTGGTCGGACGGCCTGACCGTGGGCATGTTCGTCGCCTCCGTGGTGCTGCTCGCCTCGTTCGTCTTCGTCGAGTCGCGCACCGCCTCCCCGCTGCTGCCGCTGCGCGTCCTGCTGGAGCGCAACCGCGGCGGTGTCTACCTCTCGCTGGGCCTCGCCGTCATCTCGATGTTCGGCCTGTTCCTCTTCCTCACCTACTACCTGCAGGTCGTGAAGGGCTTCTCGCCCGTCAAGACCGGCTTCGCCTTCCTCCCGATGATCGCGGGCATGATCACCGGCTCCACCCAGATCGGCGCCCGCCTGATGACGCGGGTCCCGCCGCGCCTGCTGATGGGCCCCGGCTTCATGGTCGCCGCGACCGGCATGCTGCTCCTGACCCAGCTGGAGGTCGGTTCCTCCTACCCGGCGCTGATCCTGCCGGCGCAGCTGCTGCTGGGCCTCGGCATGGGTACGGCGTTCATGCCCGCCATGTCCCTGGCCACGTACGGGGTCAACCCGGCCGACGCCGGTGTCGCCTCCGCGATGGTCAACACTTCGCAGCAGGTGGGCGGCGCGATCGGCACCGCCCTGCTGAACACGATCGCCGCCTCGGCGACGACCGCGTACCTCACCGACCACGCGGCCGAGGCCGCGGCGGGCGGCCCGGCGGCGCAGCTCGTGCAGGCCAAGGCCATGGTGGAGGGGTACTCCTCCGCGATCTGGTGGGCCGTCGGCATCCTGGTCGTCAGCTCGCTCATCGCGCTGACCCTGATCAACACCGGCCGGCCGGGTGCGGGCGCCCCGGTCGCCGAGGGCGCCGACGCCGAAGCCGACGTGAAGCTCCCGGTGATCGCCCACTGACCCGGGCGGGCCCCGGTTCCGGGGTGCGGGAATGACTGATGACCCCGCGTCGTTCAAATTTGAACGACGCGGGGTTAGTCTTTTCCCAGCGGCCCGCCCGAACCCTTCAGGAGCCCCCGATGACGACCCGGATGCCGGCGCTGTACCTGAGCCACGGAGCCCCGCCCCTGGCCGACGACCCGGTCTGGCCGGGCGAACTGGCCGCCTGGTCCGCGGACCTGCCCCGCCCCCGCGCGATCCTGATGGTCTCCGCCCACTGGGAGGAGGCCCCGCTCGCCCTCGGCGCCACGCAGCGGGTCCCGCTCGTCTACGACTTCTGGGGCTTCCCCGAGCACTACTACCAGGTCCGCTACGGGGCTCCGGGCGCCCCCGAGCTGGCCGAGTCGGTGCGCAAGCTCCTGAAGGCACCCGGCACGCCCGTCCAGGACATCCCCGACCGGGGCCTGGACCACGGCGCGTACGTCCCGCTGGTGGAGATGTTCCCGGCGGCCGACATACCGGTCCTCCAGATATCGATGCCGACGCTGGACCCGCGCCGCCTGATGGAGATCGGCCGCAAGCTGGCCCCGCTGCGCGACGAGGGCGTCCTGATCGTGGGCAGCGGCTTCTTCACCCACAACCTCGCCGCCCTGCGGCACACCGGCCCCGGTGTCCCCGGCTGGTCCGAGGAGTTCGACGCCTGGGGCCACGAGGCGCTGGCCGCCGGCGACGTCGACTCCCTGCTGGACTTCGAGACCAAGTCCCCGGCGGGCCGCCTGGCCCATCCGCGCACGGAACACTTCGCCCCGCTCTTCGTCACCCTGGGCGCCTCCACGGAATCCGAGCTCGCCTCGGCGTCCACCCCGGTCACGGGCTTCTGGATGGGCCTCTCCAAGCGCTCCCTGCAATTTGGCTAGCCGGGACGGGACGCCGGGGCCGGTGCCGGGCGGGTCCGGGCCGCTCTGGTGCCCCAGCGGATCGGCGTACGCGGTGGAGTCGGTGGTCCTGGCGGTCCGCGACGGGCTCGACGGCCCCCCGGCCTACCTCCCCGCCCCGCGCCCGACGGCCGAAGCCCTGGCCGGCCTCCCGCCCGGCGCAGAACCGCGCCGCCTGCTGCGCCTGGCCTCCCACTGCGTCCCGCACTGCCGCAACCGCGCGGGCGAAACCTGCACCCTGGCCACCCGCCTGACCTCACCCCCGCCGAAGCCCGCCCCACTCCCCGCCTGCCACCTCCGCCCGGCCTGCACATGGTGGACCCAGTCGGGCCCGCCCGCCTGCCACGCCTGCCCCCAGGTCGCTACCCGCCGCCCCGCCCCGGCCCGGTGACGTCCTCCCCGATGGTGAAACCCTTGGCGGGACCGGCCGCGATGGTGACCGTGGTGCCGTAGGCCGTGCGGACCTTGTCGTCGTAGACGGCCTGATCCGGATCGGGGGCGGTCAGCACGGTGATGGTGCCGCCGTCGTCGAAGTCGTCGATCAGGACGTACACGGGAATGGCCGCACGGGCGTACGCGCGCCGCTTGCGTGTCCGGTCGCGCGTGGGCGTCGCCGGCCGGGCGGCACAAGCGACTCTCCGACGCCAGGCACCCCCTCACGCATGCCGCAGGAATATGCCGGAGGCTCACCCGGACGAGTGGCCGGGCCCCAGCGGCTTCTCGTACCACCGCACGTCCCAGTACCGGCCGAACTTGCGGCCCGCCTCCGAGAACTCGCCCACGCGCCGGAACCCGAAGCGCTCGTGCAGCCGTACCGAGGCCTCGTTCGGGAGGGCGATGCCGGCGAAGGCCCGGTGGACCGGCTCGTCGGCGAGCGCCGCGAAGAGGGATGCGTACAGCAAGCCGCCGATGCCCCGGCCCACCGCGTGCGGGGCGAGGTAGACGCTGACCTCCACCGAAGTGTCGTAGGCCGCTTTGGGACGGAACGCACTGCTTGTGGCGTATCCGGCGATTCGATCGCCAGTCCAGGCAACCAGAAGCCGGTGTGGGCCGTCTTTGGGGTGGGAGTGCAGCCACGGGCGGCGCTGTTCCGGGGTGAAAGCGACCGTGTCGAATGTGACGGCGGTCTCACGGACGTAGTGGTTGTACAGCTCCGTGAGGGCCTCCAGATCGGCCTCCGTCCCGGGCCTGACCTGCACCTCTTCGAGGTCTGACGGCATCGCGAATCCTCTCGGATCGGGGGGTGGCGGCGAAGGATACTGCAAGATCTCGAAAAAGAGGGAGCAACGTGGGAATTCTGTCCCGATTCCAGTCGTTGTTTCCTTCGGAAGCGGGCACTCGGGAGAGTGTCCGGACATCCAGGCAGCCGCACCACCGCGACAGAACTCATCGCAAGGGAGCACGCATGGCAACCCGCGCCGTCGCCCGTCGTCAGTCCACGAGCAGCGCTCGCGCTGCGGGCGGGGAGATCGCAGACCGCGACCTGGTCGGCATGTACCTGGACGAGATCGCCCGCACGCCGCTGCTCGACGCGGCCAAGGAGGTCGAGCTCTCGCAGATCATCGAGGCGGGCGTCTACGCCCAGCAGATCCTCGACGGAGCGATAGAGCGCAAGGGCAAGACGCCCACCCAGGAGGAGCTCGAAGCCCTGGCCGCCGAAGGCGAGCGCGCCAAGGAAGTCTTCATCCGCTCCAACCTCCGTCTGGTCGTCGCCGTCGCCCGCCGCTACCCGCGCAGCGGTCTGCCGCTCCTCGACCTCATCCAGGAGGGCAACGCCGGCCTGGTGCGCGCGGTCGAGAAGTTCGACTACGCCAAGGGCTTCAAGTTCTCCACGTACGCCACGTGGTGGATCCGCCAGGCCATCACCCGCTCCATCGCCGACCAGTCCCGCACCATCCGCCTCCCCGTGCACCTGGTGGAGGAGCTCGGCCGGATCCGCCGGGTCCAGCGCGAGTTCAACCGCGAGAACGGCCGCGACCCGGAGCACGCGGAGATCGCGGCCGAGCTGGACACGACGGAGAAGCGCGTCGGCGACGTCCTGGACTGGGCGCGCGACCCGGTCAGCCTCAACATGGGGGTCGACGAGGACGGCGACACGCAGTTCGGTGACCTCCTGGAGGACACCTCGGCGATCTCCCCGGAGCAGTCGGTCCTCTCCCTGCTGCGCAGCGAGGAGCTGGAGGACCTGCTCGGCAAGCTGGACCAGCGCACGGCCTCGATCATCAAGATGCGCTACGGCATCGAGGACGGCCGCGAGCGTACGCTGACAGAGGTGGGCAAGCAGCACGGCCTGACCCGCGAGCGGATCCGCCAGATCGAGAAGCACGCGCTGCTGGAACTGAAGCGCATGGCCCGCGACACGGGCTTCGACGCAGTGGCCTGACCGCCCCCCCATACGAGCCCCCGGTGCCTATCCCCCCCAGGCGCCGGGGGCTCCCCGCTGCCCGGGCCGGCAGATCCAGCCCCGTCGGCGTTCGAGGCGCGGGGTCCGGGGCGCAGCCCCAGGGGTCCGCTACCGCCCCGCCGCCCCCGTCAACCGCGCGGCCAGCGCGAGGGCCGCGTCCGCCAGAACGCCCGGCCCGTGCACGGTGAACGGCACGCCCACCAACGCGAACCGCGCCACCAGCCACTCGGGCGAGTCCGCGGACTCGAACCGCACCCGAACCCCGGGGACGCCCCCCGGGCCGGGCGCGGCCCCGGCGACGGCCTGCGCATACCCCCACACCCACGCCGGCAACTCCTCACGGACCCCCGCGAACGTGACGTCCACCGCGTACGTCTCACGCCCCCGCAGCCCCCGCCGGACGAACTCCACCGCGTCCATCGGGAGTTCGCGCGCCGAGAACCTCGCCCCCGTCGCGCGCGGCTCGCTCACCCGGTCCACCCTGAAGGTCCGCCAGTCCTCGCGTTCCATGTCGTAGGCCACGAGGTACCACCGGCTGCCGGTGCTCACCAGCCGGTACGGCTCCACCAGCCGCCGCGAGTCCACCCCGTCCCGCGCCCGGTACGAGAACCGCAGCCGCTCCGGGCCCGCCACCGCCGAAGCGATCGTCGTCAGCGTCAGCGGGTCCACGCTGGGCCCGTCCCCCCGGGTCACCGCGACCGTCGCCGACTGCAGCGCGCTCACCCGGTGCCGCAGCCGCCCCGGCAGGACCTGTTCCAGCTTCGCGAGGGCTCGTACGGAGGCTTCCTCGACCCCCTCGATCGCGTGCCCGGCCCCCGCCCGCAGGCCCACCGCGATCGCGACGGCCTCCTCGTCGTCCAGGACGAGCGGCGGCATCGCCGCGCCCGCCACCAGCCGGTAGCCGCCCTCCGCGCCGAGCGTGGCCTCGACCGGGTACCCCAGCTCTCGCAGGCGGTCGATATCGCGCCGGATCGTCCGCGCACTCACCCGCAGCCGCTGCGCCAGCTCGCTCCCCGGCCACTCGCGCGGGGTCTGGAGCAGGGAGAGCAGGGTGAGCAGCCGGGCCGGGGTGTCGGTCATGGATTCAAGATTGCCAGCCAAATAGGACACCGACTGACCTACATGCCGTCTAGGTTTCTCCTCATGAGCACCGAGACGACCCAGTCATCGCCCGAAGGAAAGAACGGGCCCGTACAAGAAGAGCGGACCGAGACCCCCGCAGAGACCAGCTCGACCGGCTCGCCCGGCGCCACCAGCACCGCGGCACCCACCGCCCCCGCGGACCGCCGCCGCTGGCTGGCGCTCGCCATCGTGATGACCGCCGCCTTCATGGACCTGGTCGACGTCACGATCGTCAACATCGCGATACCCAGCATGCGGGAGAACTTCGGCGCCTCCACCAGCGCGATCCAGTGGATCACCGCCGGTTACGCCCTCGCCTTCGCCGCGGGCCTCATCACCGGCGGCCGTCTCGGTGACATATACGGCCGCAAGCGCGTCTTCCTCATAGGCATCGCCGGCTTCACCGCCGCCTCGCTGCTCTGCGGCATCGCCGCGAACCCGAGCATGCTCGTCGCCTCCCGCATCCTCCAGGGCGCCATGGCGGCCCTGATGGTGCCGCAGGTGCTGGCGATCATCCACGTCACCTTCCCGCCCCAGGAGCGGGGCAAGGTCTTCGGCATGTTCGGCGCGATCGTGGGCCTCGGTGCCGTCTCGGGTCCGATGCTCGGCGCGCTGCTCACCGAGTGGAACCTCTTCGGTCTCGAGTGGCGCCCGATCTTCCTGATCAACCTGCCGGTCGGCATCGCGGGCGTGATCCTGGGCCGCAAGTTCATCTCGGAGTCCAAGGCCCCGCAGGCGCTGCGCCTCGACCTGGTCGGCGTCGTCCTCGCCACCCTCGCCCTGGTCATGCTGATCTTCCCGCTGACCCAGGGCCGCGAGAACGACTGGCCGCTGTGGGGCTTCGCCTGCATGATCGCGTCGCCGTTCGTCTTCGCCGCGTTCATCGCGTACGAGCAGTACAAGACCAGGAAGGACGGCTCCCCCCTCGTCGAGCTGTCCCTCTTCAAGGTCAAGAGCTTCGCCGGAGGCATCGCGGTCCAGCTGACCTTCGGCATCGCGACCGGCATCTTCTTCCTGGTCTGGACGATGTACATGCAGATGGGCCTCGGCTGGAGCGCGCTGCGCGCCGGCACCACGGGCATCCCGTTCTCCCTCGCCGTCTCGGCCGCGGCCGGAATGTCGGTGCAGAAGCTCGTCCCGCGCTTCGGCCGCAAGGTGCTCCAGGCGGGGGCGCTGGTCATGGCCGGGGGTCTGCTGCTCTACATCTGGGAGTCGCAGCGCTACGGCATGGAGATCGCCTCCTGGCAGATGTCCGCCCCGCTGATCCTCATGGGCATCGGCATGGGCCTGATCGTGGCCCCGCTCAACGACACCATCCTCTCCGAGGTGCCGCGCAAGGACGCCGGCTCCGCGTCCGGCCTGATCAACACCACCGGCCAGATGGGCAACGCGCTCGGTCTCGGCCTGACCTCCGTGGTCTTCTTCGGGGTGATCGAGGACGACCGGGTCCTCGGAGCGCCGTACGTCGACGGCTTCCACCATGCGCTGTGGTGGGTCGTGGCCGTGCTGGTGCTGATCTTCGCCGTGATGTTCATGCTGCCGCGCAAGGCGATTCCGATGGAGCAGCGCGAGGGCGGTTCCGAGTACGCCGGCGAGCCGGCTCCGGAGAAGGTCCCGGCCGGCTAGCCGGGGTCCTCGCCTCTGACGGGCATGTCCGCTTCTGTTGGCGGACATGCCCGTTTCTTTTGTTTTCGGGTCGAATCGGGCGTACGGTAGGGAGGAACCCACAGAGTCGGGCACTCGCCGGACTCGGACGGACCTGAACGGACATGTCGAACCCCATGTACGGACCCGAGCGCCAGCAGGAGATCCTCCGCCTCGCCCGCGAGGCGGGCCGGGTCGACGTCCTGTCCCTCGCCGACCGGTTCCAGGTCACGGCCGAGACCGTGCGCCGGGACCTCAAGGCCCTGGACCGGGCCGGCCTCCTGCGCCGGGTGCACGGCGGCGCCATCCCGGTCGGCCGCCTCGACTTCGAGCCGGACCTCACCGAGCGCGAGGCCACCGCCGCCGACGAGAAGGACCGCATCGCGGCCGCCGCCGTCGCCGAACTCCCCGACGGCGGCAGCGTCGTCCTCGACGCCGGCAGCACCGTGGCCCGCCTCGCGGCCGCCGTCCCCCTCGACGTCGCGCTCACCGTCGTCACCCACGCGCTGCCCGTCGCCGCCCGGCTCGCGGACCACACCGGCATCGACCTCCACCTCGTCGGCGGCCGGGTCCGCCACCGCACCCGGGCCGCCGTCGACGCGTGGGCGCTGCGCGCCTACGCCGAGATCCGCGCCGACGTCGCCTTCGTCGCGACCAACGGCTTCAGCGCGGACGGCGGTCTGACCACCCCGGACCTCGCCGAAGCCGCCGTCAAGCGGGCCGCGATGGCCGCCGCCCGCCGCGTCGTCCTCCTCGCCGACTCCGCCAAGGCCGGCCAGGAGCACTTCGCGCGCTTCGGCACCTTCGCGGACGTCGACCTGCTCATCACGGACTCGGGGCTCGACCCCGCTCGGAAGGCGGCGATCGAGGCCGCCGGTACGGAAGTTGTGCTCGTATGATCCTCACCGTCACCCCCAACCCCTCCCTCGACCGGACGTACGAGGTCCCCTCGCTGGACCGCGGTGAGGTACTGCGCGCCACCGGCGACCGGGTCGACCCCGGGGGCAAGGGCGTGAACGTCTCCCGCGCGGTGGCCGCCGCGGGCGTCCGTACGACGGCGGTCATGCCGCTCGGCGGCGCCCCGGGCACGCTGATCGCCGAACTCCTGGGCACGCAGGGCGTGGACGTCACGGCGGTGTCCATCGCGGGCCAGACCCGCTCCAACATTTCCCTCGCGGAACCCGACGGCACCCTCACCAAGATCAACGCGGCCGGCCCCGAACTGACCGAAGGCGAATCGGCGCTCCTCCTGGAGACGGTCCGCACCTGCTCCGGCGGCGCCGCCTGGATCGCCTGCTGCGGCAGCCTCCCGCGCGGCCTGCGGCCCGAGTGGTACGCCGCCATCGTCGCCAGCGCCCACGGGGCCGGCGCCCGCATCGCCCTGGACACCTCCGGCCCGGCCCTCCTCGCGGCGCTCCCCGCCCGCCCGGACGTGATCAAGCCGAACGCCTCGGAGCTCGCGGCGGCGGTCGGCCGGCCGCTCGCCACCCTCGGCGACGTGGTCAAGGCGGCGGAGGAACTGCGCTCGCTGGGCGCGGCCGCGGTCCTCGCCTCCCTGGGCGCGGACGGCCAGCTCCTGGTCTCCGAGGAGGGCACGTACTACGGCACGGCCGCCGTCTCCTCGGTCCGCAGCAACGTGGGCGCGGGCGACGCCTCCCTCGCGGGCTTCCTGATCGCGGGCGGTACGGGGCCGCGGGCCCTCGCCTCGGCCCTGGCCCACGGCGCGGCGGCGGTCCGGCTTCCCGGCAGCGCCATGCCGTCCCCCGCGGACCTGCGCCCCGACGACGTCCGCATCACCCGGGACCTGCCCCTGGACCTCTCCCTGTCCGAAGCGGGCGACGAGCGATGAGCGGGACGCCCGCCCACGGACAGGTCCGTCTCGACCCGTCCGTGGGCGGTCCGCTCACCTGACCCGGGCGCGGAGCTCCATGGCTCCGCGTGCGGCCGCCTCCGTCTCGTACACCTCGCACATGTGCCGCCCGTCCGGCGTCGCCGTGTGCTCGACCTCCCACAGGCTGAACTCGCTCCCGTCCAGCAGCACGAAGGAGTGCTCGTACAGGCTGAAACCGGCGTCCCGCCCGTCCGGGAGGCACTGCCGGGTGCCGAACGCCTGGGTGATCTGGTGCGCGTACGCCGAGCGCAGCAGCAGTCCCACCCGCTCGCCCGGCCGGTCCGGGTTCTCCGCGCGGCGCAGCACCCGGCGGGCGTGGTCCGCGGAGTCCTCCACCGTGTACTCGCGGTGCCGCTGGGCGGGGGTCGGGTTGGCGAACAGGGCGCTGAGCACGGCGATGTCGCTCTCCGGCTCCTCCTCGGCCCTCGCCTCCGTCAGATCGCGGGCCACCTGCGAGGGCGTCTCGCCGAACAGCCGGGCCACGGCGAGGCAGGTCTCCGCCCTGCTCGCGAAGACCTCGTACCGTATCGAGCGGTCGCCCTCCCGGCGGTGGGCCAGTTCCCACAGGGCCGCCGAGCCGCCGTCGGCCAGCAGGTACGTGTGCCGGCGCGTCTCCCGCCACATTCCCGACGCCGGGCTGTGGCGGGTGGTGTAGAGCGAAGAACTGTGGGCGAGTGCCGTGCCCAGGCGCTCGACCAAGTGGTCAGGCAGGTCGAAGGAGTTGAGGGCGCGGCCCAGGAGTCGCTCGAGGTGCGCCTCGGTTGTCTCGTACGGATCGCTCAAGGTGGGTCTCCAGGCCGTCGCAGCTTGTCACTTCGCGGAAGCTCAACGTAGCCCCTGGGTCTGACATCACGTCCGGGGTTCGGTAAAACGTCCGGGAAGCATCAGGGGTTCCCGCCACCCCTTCAGGTCAACCTCCTTGCTCATGCGCATGGTTGGACCGGATATCGGGCATCGAGGCGGGACGATGAACCGTATGGCAACGAATACCGTGGGCGTGCCCCGCCAGCAAGGGCAGCCGCGCAACCACGACGAAGCGGAACCGCCCGCCGCCCCCCGTGCGCTCGGATGGCTGCTGGTGCTCACCGGGGCGGCGGGGCTGCTGGCCGCCTGGATCATCACCCTCGACAAGTTCCTGCTGCTGGAGAACCCGGACTTCAAGCCCGCCTGCAGCCTCAACCCGGTCGTCTCCTGCGGCAGCGTGATGAAGAGCGAGCAGGCGGCGGCCTTCGGCTTCCCGAACCCGATGCTGGGCCTCGTCGCCTACGGGGTGGTCGTGTGCGTCGGCGCGGGCCTGCTGGCCGGCGCCCGCCACCGCGGCTGGTTCTGGCTCGGCCTGAACGCCGGAACGGCCTTCGGCGTCGGCTTCTGCTCCTGGCTCATGGTCCAGTCGCTCTACGAGATCAACGCGCTCTGCCTGTGGTGCTGCCTGACCTGGGTGGCCACGCTCGTGATGTTCTGGGCGGTCACCGCGTACACGGTCCGTACGGGAATCCTCCCGGCGCCCGCCCCGGTGCGGAGCTTCTTCGCCGAGTTCGGCTGGGCCCCGCCCGTCCTGCACACCGGCGTGATCGGGATGCTGATCCTGACGCGCTGGTGGGACTTCTGGACCGGCTAGACACCCCCTGGGGACGGGCGAGGGCCCCGGCAGCTGGAAGCTGCCGGGGCCCTCGTCACATCGCTCCACGGGCGCCAGGTGCCCGAAACCGTAGGGGGAGCGGAGATCAGCTGCCGACGGCGCCGTTGCCCGACAGGACCGGGATGTTGTCCAGGATGTGCGAGAGCGGCTCGTCGCCCTTGGCCTGGGTGGAGTTCTCGGTGCACTGCTGGTTCTGCGGGTTGGACAGGACGTTGATGTCCTGGACGCCGACGTTGACCAGGGCGACCAGCGACTGGGCGTTGACCTTGACCGGCAGGCCGATGCAGGGCTTGTTCAGGGTGCCCTGGACGACGCCGAGCTGCGGGCTCATGTCGCCGTGCGTCTTCTGGTTGCCGTAGATCTGCTGGGCACCGTTTCCGTTGACGGTGTTGATCCCGTTGTCGTTGCCGATGGCCATGGCCGGGGCCGCAACAGCAGCGCCCGCGCCGACGGCAGCGGCGGTGACCGCGGCAGCAGTCATGATCTTCTTGAGCATCTTGATCCTTTTGTCGCACGAGTGCCCGCTAATGGAGCGCCCTGATCAACTGCCCGCACAGAGGGTTGGTTCCGCTGCTTCACTCAAACGGCCTGCCGGGGGGCGGGTTTTCCCCGGGTGGGGTGAGCCGCCCCCGGACGCGTGCGCGAAGCCCGTACGAAGCCCGTACGAAGCCCGTGGCGGGGGTGCGGGGCTCCAAGATCCTGTTGCGCTCCGTCGAACGTGTTCGCACGGTGGGTAAGGAGGCGGATCGCTCGGGTCCGCTTTCGTGCGACCACCAGAAGGAACACTCATGCACCGCACCAAGGCCTCCCGCATTCGCGTCCTCGTCCCGTCGGCCCTGGCGGTCGTCATACTCTCCGGCGCGGCCGCCCCCGCGGGCGCCGCCGAAGGTGCCGGTGCCGCCGCCTCGCGCGTGGAGGCGGCCCAGGAGCAGATCGAGGAGAGGGTGGCGGCGGCGGGTCCGATCGACGACCTCCTCGCGCAGGTCTCCAAGATCCTGGCGGACCTGACCAAGAGCCTGGGCAGCCTGCTGCCGGGGGTCACGCTCCCCGAGATCAAGCTGCCCGCGTTCCCGGCCCTGCCCGCGATCCCGGAGATCCCCAAGCTCCCGGCCGTCCCGGCCGTCCCGGGCGTCCCGGAGATCCCCAAGATCACGATTCCCGAGTTCAAGATGCCCGAGCTGCCGGTGTCCGTGCCGGCGGTCCCACCCGCGGCGGCGGTACCGGGGGTGGTGCCGGCGGTCCCGGCGGCGCCGCCGGTGGACCTGGTTCCCGAGATCCCGGAGATCCCGGACCTCCTTCTGCCGTAGTGGGCCCGGAACCGCACGTGGTTACGACTATTGGGCTGAACAGGTCTGATCGCGTGCGGAACCGTGTCGTCTGGGAAGGTGGACCGTTTCGCTCGATGTGAGCCTCGGAACCGGGGCGGAACATCGAAGAGAAGGTGCACTTCCCATGAACACTGCCAAGAAGGCCGCCCTGGTCCTGGCCACCGCTGGTCTCGCTGCGGCCGGTGCCGCCGGCTCCGCCGCCGCCGACTCGCAGGCCGACGGCGCGGCCGTGGGCTCCCCCGGTGTCCTCTCGGGCAACCTGGGTCAGGTCCCGGTCCACGTCCCGGTCAACGTCTGCGGCAACTCCGTCAACGTGATCGGCGCGCTGAACCCGGCGTTCGGCAACGTCTGCGTCAACGACTGACGTCGTACGCACCAACCGACTGTGGGCGCCCCGGCCTTGCCGGTGGCGCCCACAGTCGTGTCGGCCGGAACGCCGGCCGGGAGCGTCAGTTGGCCCCGCCGTTGAGCTTGACCCCGCCGAGCAGCGGGGACGCCTGGGTGGCCCCGTTCGCCAGCTTCATCACCTCGCCCGGCGCGTTGTTGCGGACCTCGTTGACCTTCTGGACGGTGCCCACGACCTTCCCCACGCTCTCGCCCTGCTCGGCCAGCCCGTTGCCCACCGTCTGGGGGAGCGCCTCCGAGACGGGGTTCACGGCACCCAGGGTCTCCGTCACTCCGCTCGTCAGGCTCATGGGAACGGCCGGCGCCTCGGCGGCGAAGGCGGGAGTGGCGGCGCCGAGGGCGGCGACGGAGCCGACTACCGCGGCGGCTACCTTGGAGAGCTTCATTGTCGAAATCCTCTTCTTTTCGTGGGCAGAGGCGTCAGCGGCGCCCGTCGCGCAGCTTTCGTCCTGGCTAACGATTCCCCGCCGCTACGGAAACGCGGAACCGAACACGGCAACGGCCGGAGAATCCGACAAGGGATTCTCCGGCCGATATTTCTTCCGATTACCGTTATTGCCGTCAGGCGATACGGGACCTGCGGTACAGAATGGCGCCGCCCAGGACCAGGGCCGAGGCGAGCGCCGCGGCGGCGCCGGGCGATCCCGCGCCGGTCGCGGCGAGCTGGGGAGCGGTCGCCTGCGCGGGCACGCGCGCCGGTGCCGGTGCGGGGGCGGGTGCCGGAAGGGGCGCGGGCGCGGTCTCCGGTGCCGGGGCGGGCAGCGGAGCCGGAGGCAGCTCGACCGGCAGGTCACCGGCGGGGGCCGCCGGGGGCTGGTCGGCCGGGCGTACGTTCTCCGGCGCGGGGACGGGCGCGGGCGCCGGGGCGGGCGCCGCCGGGTGCTCCACTACCTGGCTGCCGTGCGGCGGCATCGGCGCCGGAGCGTCCTCCACCACGGGCGCCGGGGCGGGGAGCGTGTGCGGTGCCTCCTCCTCCACGGGCGGCGCGGGCGCGGGCGCCGGAGCCGGGGCGGGGAGCGGCTGGGGCGCCTCCTGGGCCGGTGCCGGGACGGGCTCCGGAGCCGGGACGGGAGCCGGGAGGGGCTGCGGCGCGGGCGCTTCCTGTACGGGCGCGGGTGCCGGCGCGGGCTTCGGAGCGGGCGCGGGCAGCGGCTGGGGCGCCGGTGCCGGCGCCGGGTGCTCCGCCTCGGGCTTCGGCTGCGGCTTCGGCAGGGGCCTCGGCGCCGGGGGCGCGTGGTGCGGGGCCGGGGCCGGAGGGTGCTCGGCGTGCGGGTTCGGCTGGTGCTGCGGCCTGGGCTCGGGCCGCTCCGGAGCCGGGTGGTCGTCGCACTCCTCCTCGCCGGGGCCACCGGGACCGCCGGGGCCGCCGGATTCGCCGGAGTCCCCGTAACCGCCCCGCTGCGGGGCCTCCCCGTAACCGCCCTCGCCGCGGTCCTCGTGCCGGTCCTCGCGCTGCTCCTCGTGCCGGCCCGCGCGCCGCTCCTCGCGTTCGTCGAGGTAGCGCTCGAACGCCTCCGCGTGCTCGGGGCTGAGGTAGCGCTCGTAGTCGTGGTCGTCGTGCCGGCTGTCGGACCCGGTCGTGGTGGCGCAGTTGTTGCCCATCGCGGGGTTCAGGCCCGCTCCGGCGTCCACGGTGTTGCCGCACACGTTCGGGGTGAAGGTGATCGGTACCGAGACGCTGTTGCCGGCCAGCACACCCGGTGAATGCGAGGCCTCGGCCATGGCCCCGGGGTGTGCGTAGGCCGCGCCGGTCGCGATCGACAGCAGGCTCGACGCCGCTGCCGCGGTCAGCACCCCCTTGCCCAGTACCTGTCGGCTCAGTACCTGTCGCATGGGTCCTTCCCTGTCTACCGGCGCTGCGGCCGGTGCTGAATCGAAGGTGGCCTCGGAGTGCACCGCCGTGCACTCCGAGGCCACCCCGAGGAGGTCTGCCCTTGCGGGCACAGGCGCTTCGTCAGGCGTTGACGCAGGTGTTGCCGAACGCGGGGTTCAGCAGCGCGATCACGTTGACGGTGTTGCCGCAGACGTTGACCGGGACGTGCACCGGGACCTGGAGCACGTTGCCGGACAGGACGCCGGGGGAGCCCACGGCCTTGCCGTCCGCGACCGAGTCGGCCATGGCGGGGGAGGCGGCACCGGCGGCCATCAGAATGCCGGCGGCCAGCACCACTGCCTTCTTGTACGTCATTTTTCTTGATTCCTTCCCGCAGAGGTCTATCCGCTGCAGAAATAACAACGAGTGGGTCGGGGAAAAGAAACCGGGGATTTTCGCGAGCTGTCCGTCAATTCACTCAGATGCTCGTGCATCCGGAATTCCGGCCGGATTTTTCCGGGGTATTGTCCGGGGCCCGGCATGCGGCGAGGCCGCCGCGACCCGAAGGTGCGACGGCCTCGCTGGTGCGGTGCTGTGTCAGCTGGAGCGGTGCTGTCAGCTGCCGGCGGAGGCGTTGCCGGACAGGACCGGGATGTTGCTGAGGATGTGCGAGAGGGCCTCGTCGCCCTTGGCCTGGGTCGAGTTCTCGGTGCACTGCTGGTTCTGCGGGCTGGACAGGACGGGGATGTCCTGGACGCCGACGTTGACCAGGGCCAGGACGGACTGCACGTTGGCCTTGGCCGGCAGGGCGATGCAGGGCTTGTTGAAGGAGCCCTGGATGAGCGCCATCTGCGGGCTCATGTTGCCGTAGGTGGCCTGGTTGCCGTAGATCTGCGAGGCCCCGTTGCCGTTCACGGTGTTGATGCCGTGGTCGTTGCCGATGGCCATGGCCTGCGGGGCCATGGCGGCACCCAGTCCGACGAACGAGGCGGCAACCGCTGCGCCGGCCGCAAACTTCTTGATCATGATGGTCCCTTTTTTGCAGGATTGCCCGGTACTCAAGCACCCGGATCAACGGGCCAACCGCGGTTCGGGTTGCGTCTCTTCACTCGGATGCCGAAGTTTCGGGCCGCACGGTTGACGTCAGGCGTTGACGCAGGTGTTGCCGAACGCGGGGTTCAGCAGGGCGATCAGGTTCGCGGTGTTGCCGCAGACGTTCACCGGGACGTCGACGGGGACCTGGAGCAGGTTGCCGCTCAGGACGCCGGGGGACTCGCCCGTGAAGCCGTTCGCCGTCGCGCCGTCGCCGCCGTGCGCGGAGGCGAGGCCCGCGCCGCCCATCAGCATCGCGGCGCTCGCGACGGCCATGGTGGTGCCGCGCACCAGCCTCTTCTTCATCTCCGTTTTTCCTTTCGGTTCGAACAATCTTGCAACCCCATAACGACCTTCCAGGTCCGAGGGTGCGTGCTATCGCTCAAAAGGCCGTACGGGCGAGTCCGGCGTGATTTCCCGCCCGAGTTCTGACAAAGTTCACTCCTGTTTTGTTCCCTTGATCGAAATGAGAGAGACAGGGTCATGGGTTCCTCCCGCAGAATCCTCGGCACGCTCGGCCTGCTGTCCTGCCTCACACTTTCGGCGAACGTGCCCGTGGCGGGCGCCGCGGCTCCGGCCGTCAAGGAGGCACCGAGGGTTCCCTTCACCCAGCGTTACCAGGCCGTGCAGCACGGCGGTCTGGTCCGGGCCTCGAACTCGTCGATCGGCTGCCGCAAGGAGGAGTCCTCGCAGGCCGAGCCGTGCGCCGCGGTCGACAAGGGCGCCGCCGGCGCCAACAGCGACTACGAGATGTTCTACGACGAGGTCGACAAGGACCCGGACACCTACAACTCCACGCGGGCCGAGCTCAAGGTCCCGCAGGGCGCGAAGGTCTCGTACGCACGGCTGTACTGGGGCGGGAACCTGCGGGTCGGCGAGCAGAAGCCGCCGGAGGACAACGGCCGGGTGCTGGTCGCCGAGCCGGGCGGCGCGTACAAGGAAGTGCTGGCCGACACCGTGATCGGGCACCGCAGCGACGACGCCGGGGATGCCTACCAGGCCTCCGCCGACGTGACGCCGCTGGTCCGCAAGGGCGGCGCCGGGATGTGGACGGTGGCCCAGCTGAACATCGCCATGGGGCACTCGGAGATGGGTGCCTGGGGCGGCTGGACGCTGGTGGTGGCCTACGAGCACCCGCAGGAGCCGGTGCGCAGGGTCTCGATCTGGGACGGCTTCGAAGGGCTGGCCGCGGGGGCCGGCGAGGCGGCGGGCGAGACGGTGCAGCTCACCGGGCTGGACGCGGCGCCCGGGGCCGCGGGGCGGGCCGGTGTGGTCGCCTACGACGGGGACCGCGGGACGCTCGGGGATTCACTGACGGTGACCGCCGACAGCGGGCGCCGGATCTCCCTCAGTGACGGAGAAAATCCTTTTAATGATGTTATGAATTCCACGATCACGGAATTCGGGCATCCCTCTTTCGTGCGACAGCCCGAACATATGAATAATCTCGGATATGACGCGGACGTGTTCGATCTGAGTCCCGCCCTGTCCGGTGGCGCCCGCAGCCTGACCTTCGGGTTCACGGGCGAAAGCCAGGGTCATTTCCTCGGTGTGCTCTTCGTTCAGACAGACGCGCGCCGCTGAACGCAGGAGATCACTCCACGTGCCGACGCAGCCTTCCACCCCCACCCCCTCACCTTCCCCGTCCTCCTCCAGCTCCCCGCCCGGCAGGCCGCCGGCCGTCCTCCACCTCGTGCAGCCCGTCGACGGCGGGGTCGCACGCGTCGTCGTCGACCTCGTCCGGGCCCAGTCCGCCGCCGGACTGCGGACCGTCGTCGGCTGCCCGCGTGGCGGCACGCTCGCCGAAGCCGCCCGCGACGCCGGGGCCGAAGTGCTCACCTGGCGCGCCGGGCGGGCCCCCGGACCGGGCCTGGCCGCCGAAGTACTCGGCGCCCGCCGCCTGATCGGACGGGTGCGCCCCGACATCCTGCACGCCCACAGCGCCAAGGCCGGGCTGGCCGGGAGGCTCGCCGTGCGCGGCGCCGTCCCGACCGTGTTCCAGCCGCACGCCTGGTCGTTCGACGCCGTCGGCGGGGCCACCGCCGCGCTCGCGCTGCGCTGGGAGCGGTTCGGGGCCCGTTGGGCCGACCGGGTGCTCTGCGTCAGCGAGGCCGAACGCAGGACCGGCGAGTCCGAGGGGATCGCCGCCCGCTGGTCGGTGATCCGCAACGGCGTCGACCTCGGCCACTTCCGCCCGGACGACCCGGACCCCGTACGGGACAAGGCCCGGGCGCGCGCCGAACTGCCGCTGCCCGCCGCCTTCCTGGGCGACGGGCCGCTGGCCGTGTGCGTCGGCCGGCTCTGCCAGCAGAAGGGGCAGGACATCCTGCTGCGGGCCTGGCCCGAGCTGCTCGGAGCCGTCCCCGGAGCCCGCCTCGCGCTGGTCGGGGACGGCCCCGACACGGAGCGGCTGCGCCGCACGGCCCCGCCCGCCGTGCACTTCGCGGGAGCCGCCCGCGACATCCGACCGTGGCTTCGGGCCGCCGATCTCGTTGTACTGCCGTCGCGGTGGGAAGGCATGGCGCTCGCCCCGCTCGAAGCCATGGCCTGTGGCCGCCCGGTCCTGGTCTCCGACGTCAGCGGTGCCAGGGAGAGCCTGCCGCCCGGCCAGGGACGGCTGTGCCTGGTGGAGCCGGAGGACCCGACGGCGCTGGCCAAGGCCCTGGGACGGCTGCTCGCCGAGCCGCGGCTGCTCGCCGAACTCGGGGAGCAGGCCCAGCGGCACGCGCGGATGGACTTCGACGTGCGGCGGACCACGGACGCGGTCACCGGTCTGTACCACGAACTGCTGGGCAGGCCCCGGCCCTTGAACCAGGAGCGCATCAGCCGATGACGATGGACAGCGCACCCGCCCGACACACCGGGCAGGGCGGCCCGGGGCCCGCCGGCGGCAGTACCGGCACGACCAGCGCCACGACGAGCACCGTCGGCACCGCCGGAACCGGTACGAGCACCGTCGGCACCACCGCCGTCCGCCGTTCCGTGACCGCGATCCACCCGCCGCGCGGCCCCAAGGCCGGGCAGGCCCGTCCGGCCGCCCGGCCGCGCCGGGTCCGCCGCCGGGACGGGGTCGCCCCGCTGCTGGCCGCCGATGCGGTGGCCGTCGTGGTGACGGCCACCGTCCTGCCCGGACTGGAGCAGGTGGTCCCGGCGGCCGCGCCCCTGGCCGTACTCCTGGCCGCACTGCACGCGCAGGCCGGGCTCTACCGGCCGCGGCTGGCCCCCTCCGCCCTCCTCGAACTGCCCAAGCTGGCCGGGCGGGCCGCCGTCCTGTGGTGCGGGGCCGCCGCCGTCACCGCGGCCGTCGCCCCGAGCGAGGCCCTGAGCTGGGGCGTACTGCTCGGCGCCGTCGCTCTGCAGCTCGTACTGGCCTGCGCGGGACGCGGGTTCGTCAACCAGCTCCGCCGTCGCACCCGCGCCCGCCGGCCCGCCTCCGCGCTCGTCGTCGGCCCCGGCGCCGGGGCGAGCGCGGTCGCCGCAGCCCTGCACGGGCGCCCCGAGTACGGGCTGCGCCCCGTCGGGCTCGCCGACACCGGAGTCGGCGAGGACGGGTCGGCGGGCATGCCCGTACTCGCCACCCACGAGGACATCCGGCGGGCCGTCATCCAGAACTCGGTCCGGCACGCGGTCTTCACCCGCCCGCCCGAGGCCGACGAACGCACCGCCTCCCTGGTCCGGCTCTTCCACGACCACGGCTGCCGGCTCTGGCTCGCCGACCCGGCGGGCACCGCCAAGGTCACCGGCATGCGCGTCGCCGAGCCCGCCGACCAGCTGTGGGGCTACGCCGTCCAGCCGCTGCTGCCGCGCCCGGCCCGGCCGGTGGAGCGGTACGCGAAGCGCGCCATCGACTCCCTGCTCGCCTCGATCGCCCTGCTCGCCGCCGCGCCCGTGATGGGCGCCTGCGCCCTCGCGGTCCGGATCTCCGACGGGCCGGGGGTGATCTTCCGGCAGGAGCGGGTCGGCCTGTACGGGCGCCCCTTCACCCTGCTGAAGTTCCGTACCCTGCGCGCCGACGCCCACGAGTCCGCCACCCGGTGGACGGTGGCCGGCGACTGCCGGATGAGCCCGATCGGCTCCTTCCTGCGCAAGTCCTCGCTGGACGAGCTGCCGCAGCTGTGGAACGTCGTCCGGGGTGACATGAGCCTGGTCGGCCCGCGCCCCGAACGGCCCTTCTTCGTCGCCAAGTTCAGCAGCGTCCACCCCGGCTACGAGGCCCGCCACCGGATGCCCGTCGGCATCACCGGCCTCGCCCAGATCAACGGCCTGCGCGGGGACACCTCCATCGAGGACCGGGCCCGCTTCGACAACCACTACATCGACACCTGGTCGCTGTGGCAGGACCTGTGGATCCTGGCCCGCACCGCGGCCTCCTTCTTCCGCTTCCGGCTGGGGGGCAGCTGAGCATGAGCCTTGCCGCACCGACGTCACCGACGTCACCGACGTCATGGTCCTGCCCGGACCCCGCCGATCTGCTGCGCCGGCACTGGCCGCTGCTGCCGCTCGCCGCGACCGTACTGGCCCTCCTGGCCCCCGTGCCGGCGGGTGACGCCTCCGCCTCCGGGAAGGTCGGCCCGGCCGACGCCGCCTCGCTGCTCCTCGTCCTCGTGTGCGGGATCCAGGCCCTGCGGGGCCGGGTCCGGCCACTGAGCCCGCTCGGGGTGTTCGTCCTCGGCCTGCCGGCCGTCGGGCTCGCCGTCGCGACCGTGACCGCGGGGGACCCGTACGCGGCCCTGCCCGGATTCGTGCGCTACCTCCAGGTCTTCGTCCTGGTCCCGGCGGCGATCGTGCTGCTGGTGCGCGACGCCCTGGAGTTCCGGCTGGCCGCCGGCTGCTTCGTCGTACTGGCACTGGTCCAGGGAGCGGTGGGCGTGGTGCAGTTCGCCACCCACACCGGAGCCTCGTACCAGGGCGAGGACATCCGCGCCGTGGGCACCTTCGGACCCGGCGACGTCATGGGCATGGCCACGGTCGTCGCCTACGGGCTGGTCGTCGCCACGGCCGCGGCGCTCGCGCCCGGGCTGCCGGCGCGGGTCCGGCGGGCCTCGGGGACGGCGGCGCTGGTCCTGGTGATCCCCCTGGTGCTGTCCTTCAGCCGGGGTGCCTGGATCGCGACGTTCACCGCGGCGGGACTGGTCATGGCACTGGCCGGCATCCGGCGGGCCTTGAAGGTACTGGTCGCGCTGGCCGCCGTCGGCGTGGTGCTCGTGGGCGGGTTCGGCGTCGGCTCCGCGATGGTGGCGGAGCGGCTGACCTCGATCACGCAGGTCTCGGACGCCCCCGACCAGTCGGTGACCGACCGCTACACGATGTGGGCCGCCGCCGGGGCGATGTGGCGCGAGCGGCCCGCGGTCGGCGTCGGGCTCAAGGGCTTCCCGGCCAACCGGGACTCGCACTCCGGACTCGCCCTGTCCTCGGGCAGCGACACCGCCGGCGCGGGCCAGGCGTTCATCCGCCAGCCGCTGCTGTCCCCGCACAACATGTACCTGCTCGTACTGAGCGAGCAGGGGCTGATCGGGCTGATCGCGCTTGCGGGCGGCTGGCTGGCGCTCCTGGTGGCGGGCCTGCGCAGGTGCCTGACCGGCGGGGCCGCGCTGCGGGACTGCGGACTCGTCGCGATCGGGCTGTTCGTGTGGCAGCTGACCGACTTCCTCTACGCGGACATCGGCGGCCCGTCGACCGTCCTGACCGGAGTGATCATCGGCCTGGCCGCCTGGTGGGCGCTGTCCTCCGACTCCGACTCCGGATCCGACTCAGGCTCCGCCTCCGGC
>NZ_JBSGXB010000014.1:0-54688 GCF_053609185.1 Streptomyces sp. NPDC054956
GAGGAATCCCCGGAGGGGCCGGCGGAGGTGCCGCCGGAGGAACTGCCCTTCTTCGTCTACGGGACCCTGCGCCCGGGCGAGGTCAACCACGACCTGTTCCTGCGCGGCCGCACGGCCGCCGAGGAGCCCGCCCGGCTGCCGGACGCGGCCCTGTACGACGGCCCCGGCTACCCCTACGCCGTGGACCGCGCGGGCTCCGATGTGGCCGGCGAGCTGATCACCCCGGCCCCGGGGGCCTACCGGGAACTCCTCGTCGCGCTCGATCTGCTGGAGGAGTACGAGGGCCCCGGCAGCCCCGGCAACATCTACGACCGGATCGCCCGCGAGGCCCTGCGCCCCGACGGCACCCCGGTCCGCGCCTGGGTCTACCTGGCCGCGCCCCCACTGGCCCGCAGCCTGGCCCGCTCCGGCACGGAGATCCCGAGCGGCGACTGGCTGCGCCGCTGACCCGGACGGGCATCTGCCGGGCCCGGGTCCGGACCGTGGACGGGTGTGTGGGCTCCGGGGCCGGTTACAGGCCTTCCGCGCCGCGGTTGCGCAGGCGTTGGCCGTACTGCTGGAGGACCCAGAGTTCCTCCTGGACCGCCGCCAGCTGTTCCGGCGGGGCCTGCGGGCCGAGGCGGGCCATCGTGCCCTGGATCTCGTGCACCCGGCGGTCGACCGCGCGGAGCCGGACCTGGACCAGCTGGACCCCGGCGTAGACCTCGTCGACCGTCTTCGCGTGGATGGCCTCGACCGCGAGCTCGGTGACCAGCGCGCGGACGGTGTCGTTGGGCGCGGCCTCGCGGACCCGGGTCAGGTAGTCCTCGGTGCCCAGCGAGGCACCCCCGGCGTCCTGCACGGCCTGGCGGACGGCCTGGTAGGGCGGGGCGGTGAACTCGTCGATCCCGTACGCGTCGAAGGCGGGGGAGACCAGGGCCGGCCGCTGCAGGGCCAGCTTGAGCAGCTCGCGCTCGGTGCGGTGGGCCGGGCTGCGCAGGTTCAGCGCGGGACCGCCCGCCGGGGTGGCGGAGGGCGCGGGCGCGGCCTCGTACGAGGACCGGCCGCGGCCCTGCTGCGGCCCGCCGCCGGGGCCGCCCTGGCCCTGGCCCTGGCCGCGGTCGCGCGCCCAGCGGGCGAGCTGCGCGACCCGCTTGACCACGAACTGCTCGTCGCGGATGCCGAGCATGCCGGCCAGCTGGACCGCCGACTCGTGCTGGATCGCGATGTTCTTGATGTTGGCGACGACCGGGGCGGCCTCGTCCAGCGCGGCCGCACGGCCCGCCGGGTTCTCCAGGTTGTGCCGGGCGACGATGTGCCGCAGCGCGAACTCGAACAGCGGGGTGCGGGCCTCGACCAGCCCGGCCACGGCCGCGTCGCCCTGGGCCAGGCGCAGGTCGCAGGGGTCCATGCCGCCCGGGGCGATGGTGATGGAGGTTTCGGCGGCGAACTTCTGGTCGTCCTCGAAGGCGCGCAGCGCGGCCTTCTGCCCGGCCGCGTCCCCGTCGAAGGTGAAGATCACCTCGGCGGTCGCGTTGTCCATGAGCAGCCGGCGCAGGATCTTGATGTGGTCGCCGCCGAAGGCCGTGCCACAGGTGGCGATCGCGGTCGTGACCCCGGCCATGTGGCAGGCCATCACGTCGGTGTAGCCCTCGACGACGACGGCCCGGGAGGTCTTGGCGATCTCCTTCTTGGCCAGGTCGATGCCGTACAGCACCTGGGACTTCTTGTAGATCGAGGTCTCGGGCGTGTTCAGGTACTTGGGCCCGTTGTCGTCCTCGCGCAGCTTGCGCGCGCCGAAGCCGACGACCTCGCCGCTGATGTCGCGGATGGGCCACATGAGCCGCCCGCGGAAGCGGTCGATGGGCTTTCCGCTGCGGCTGTCCTGGGACAGGCCGGAGGTGATCAGTTCCTTGTCGGTGAAGCCCTTGCCGCGCAGGAAGCGGGTCAGGTGGTCCCAGCCTGCCGGGCTGTAGCCGACGCTGAAGTGCGCGGCGGCGGCCTGGTCGAAGCCGCGCTCGGCCAGGAACTTGCGGCCGATCTCGGCTTCGGCGCTGCCGAGCTGCTCCATGTAGAAGTCGGCCGCGGCCTTGTGCGCCTCGACGAGCCGGATGCGCTCGCCGCGGCCGCTGGTGCCGGCGGTGTAGCCGCCCTCTTCGTACCGCAGGGTGATGCCGGCCTGGCCCGCGAGCCGCTCGACCGCCTCCGAGAAGGAGAGGTGGTCGATCTTCATGATGAAGTCGAGGGTGTCCCCGCCCGCCTGGCAGCCGAAGCAGTGGTAGAGACCCTTGCTGGGGCTGACCTGGAAGGACGGGGACTTCTCGTCGTGGAAGGGGCACAGGCCCTTGAGGTTGCCGCCGCCCGCGTTGCGCAGCTGGAGGTAGTCGGAGACCACGGCGTCGATCGGGACCGCGTCCCGTACCGCCTTCACGTCGTCGTCGTTGATCCGTCCTGCCACACGCGCCAGTCTACGGCCGCGGACCGACAGTCCCGTCAGGCACCCTCGGCCGGTAGCAGGGCGGAAAGCGGAACGGAGGGGTCCGCCAGCTTCTCGCGGTCCACGGGCGCCTTCGACCTGATCAGGGCCTGGATCTGATCGGTGACGTCCCACACGTTCACGTTCATTCCGGCCAGCACCCGCCCGTCCGAGAGCCAGAAGGCGATGAACTCCCGCTTGCCCACGTCCCCGCGGATCAGCACCTGGTCGTAGCCGCCCGCCGGGGCGTACCCCGAGTACTCCAGGCCCACGTCGTACTGGTCGGAGAAGAAGTACGGAACCCGGTCGTACGAGACCTCCTGCCCGAGCATCGCCCGCGCGGCGGCCGGGCCCCCGTTGAGGGCGTTCGCCCAGTGCTCCACCCGCAGCCGGGTCCCCAGCACCGGGTGGTGCGCGGCCGCCACGTCACCGACCGCGAAGACGTCCGGGTCGGAGGTGCGCAGCGAGGCGTCCACGGCGATGCCGCCGCCGTGCTCCCGGTCCACCAGGGCCAGGCCCGAGGTCTCCGCGAGCGCGGTCCGCGGCGCGGCCCCGATCGCCGCGAGGACCGCGTGCGCCGGGTGCTCCTCGCCGTCGTCCGTACGGGCCGCCAGCACCATGCCGTCCTGCCCGATGATCTCCGTCAGATGGGAGCCGAAGTGGAAGCGGACCCCGTGCTCGGTGTGCAGGTCGGCGAAGAGCCGGCCGACCTCCGGGCCGAGCACCGCGTGCAGCGGGGTCGGCGCCGGCTCGATCACGGTGACCTCGGCCCCGTACCCGCGGGCCGCCGCGGCGACCTCCAGGCCGATCCAGCCGGCGCCCGCGATCAGCAGGTGCCCGTTGTCCCGGCCCAGGCCCGCGAGGGCGCCGCGCAGCCGCTCGGCGTGCGCGAGCCGGCGCAGGTGGTGCACCCCGACCAGCCCGGTGCCCGGGATGTCGAGCCGGCGCGGTTCGGCGCCGGTGGCGAGGAGCAGCTTGTCGTAGGGCAGCGCCGTGCCGTCGCCGAGGACCACCTTCTTGGCCTCCCGGTCCAGCTGGACCGCGGGCTGGCCGAGGTGCAGCTCGATGTCGGAGGCCGCGTACCAGGACGGCTCGTGGACGAAGACGCTGTCGCGCTCCTCCTTGCCCGCCAGGTAGCCCTTGGAGAGCGGGGGCCGCTCGTAGGGATGCTCGCGCTCGTCGCCGATCAGGATCACCCGTCCCGTGAACCCCTCGGACCGCAGCGTCTCGGCTGCCTTGGCCCCGGCGAGCCCTGCGCCGACGATGACGAATGTCCGGTGTGCGTCGACCACCTGATGCCTCCTCATAACCTCTCCGCCACATGCGACCACATGCGAGCGTCCCGCACTGAGCCTGCCGCGTGAAGGGGGAGTGGCCCGATCGGCTCACCCTTCGGCGCGTCGCGTGCGCAGCGTGAGGCGGGCGTGCAGGGAGCGCGCGGAGGCGTCCGTGAGCGCCGCGATCTGGTCGACGACCGCGCGTTTGCGGGCCTTGTCGTCCGGCGCCTCGTCGAAGACCGCCCGGAACTGCGGGTCCAGGCCCTCGGGCGCGCGGGCGCTGAGCGCCTCCGCGAGCTCGGCCAGGACGATGCGCTGATCGGCTCGGATCCGCTCCTGCTCGTCGCGCTGCATCACGTACAGGTCGGCGACCGCCTTCAGCACGGCGCACTCGTTGCGCGCCTCGCGCGGCACCACCAGCTCCGCCGCGTACCGGGTCAGCCGGCCGGTGCCGTACGCCTGCCGGGTGGCCCCCTCGGCGGCCAGGCAGAAGCGGCCGATCAGCTGACTGGTGGCGTCCTTCAGCCGGGCCTGGGCCACGGCCGAGCCGTCGTACCCGTGCGGCCACCACTCCTGCTCCATCAGCCGGTCCAGCGCCTCGCGCAGCTCTTCCGGCTCGGTGTCGGAGGGCACGTACCGGCCGATGGCCACCCGCCAGATCGCCGTGCGCTCGGGCTCGGCGAACAGCAGGTTCGGGTCGAGGTGGCCGGCGTGCAGGCCGTCCTCGAAGTCGTGGACGGAGTACGCCACGTCGTCCGACCAGTCCATGACCTGCGCCTCGAAGCACTTGCGGTCCGCGGGCGCGCCGCGGCGCAGCCACGCGAAGACCGGCAGGTCGTCCTCGTACGCGCCGAACTTCACCGAGTCCGGTTCGGTCGGGTGGTCCCCGCGCGCCCAGGGGTACTTGGTGGCCGCGTCGAGGCAGGCCCGGGTCAGGTTCAGTCCGACGCTGACAAGTGCGCCGCTCTCCGGATCGGGGACGAACCGCTTGGGCTCCAGCCGGGTCAGCAGGCGCAGCGACTGGGCGTTGCCCTCGAAGCCCCCGCAGTCCTTGGCGAACTCGTTGAGGGCCTCCTCGCCGTTGTGGCCGAAGGGCGGGTGGCCCATGTCGTGCGAGAGGCAGGCCGCCTCGACGAGATCGGGGTCGCAGCCGAGCGCGGCACCGAGCTCGCGGCCGACCTGGGCGCATTCGAGGGAGTGCGTCAGGCGCGTACGGGGACTGGCGTCCCAGTCGTACGAACGCGTGCCCGGGGTGACCACCTGGGTCTTCCCGGCGAGCCGGCGCAGGGCGGCGGAATGCAGTACGCGGGCGCGATCGCGCTGGAAGGCGGTGCGGCCCGGCCTCTTGTCGGGCTCGGTGGCCCAGCGCTCGGTGTCGGCGCTCCCGTACGGATCGCCGGGCTGGTCGGGGCGGACGGGTGCGGTGGTGCCTTCCATGCCTTCCATGCTCAGAACGGTAACCGCACCCGCCGACAAGACGAGACAATCCGAGCAATCCGAACCAACACGGTCTCAGGCGGTGGCCAGTTCCAGCTGTCCGCCGTGCTGCTCGCCGTACGGGGCTTCGTGCCGCGCCAGGAGGGCTTCGTCGTAGCGCTGCAGCACGAGGCGGGCCAGCGCCGGATGGTCCCCGAGAGGCTCGGCGGCCGGTCCCGGCGCGGCGGCGGCGCTCTGGCCGGCGAAGCGGCCGGGGGCGGTGAAGTACGAGGCGACCGCGACCCGGTGGCCCCGGGCGGCCAGCGCCCGCACCGCGTCGGGCACGGTGGGTGCGGCGGCCGAGGCGTAGGCCGGTACGACGACCACCCCGCCGAGCCGTTCGCCGAGCAGGGCGGCGGTGGCCCGGGTATCGGCGGCGGACTGCGGATCGCGCGATCCGGCGCAGGCCAGCACCACCGCGGACCCGGCGCTCCAGCCGGCCTCCAGGAGCCG
The DNA here is from genome assembly GCF_053609185.1 of Streptomyces sp. NPDC054956. Taxonomy (NCBI): domain Bacteria; kingdom Bacillati; phylum Actinomycetota; class Actinomycetes; order Kitasatosporales; family Streptomycetaceae; genus Streptomyces; species Streptomyces sp. NPDC054956. The sequence continues at coordinate 5,662 of NZ_JBSGXB010000014.1, forward strand.
CTCGTACAGGGCCTCGACGAGCAGCGGGTGCGGTCCCAGCGGGGCGGCGATCCGGGTCCGCAGGTGCCCGGCGCGGGCGGCGGAGGCCGGCAGGTCCCGCTTGACGTGGGTGCCGCGCCCCAGCAGCAGCGGCACCAGGACGGCCGAACCGGCGGCCCGTTCGAGGGTGTCGTCCAGCAGGGGGTGGTTCAGCTCGATGTGCCCGAGCCGGACGTCGAGGCGCGGGCGGAGCTCGCGGACCCGCTCGAGGAGGGCTTCGACGGTGCGCACGGCGCGCGGGTCGCGGCTGCCGTGGGCCACGGCGACGAGGGTGGGCTGCATGGGGGGACTCCGTGGTGTCGGGGACGCAGGCCGCTGAGCTGCGTGCCGAGCTGGGCGGTGATCCGGGTCAGCAACTCCGCCGTGGTGGCCGGCGGAAGGGGAGGCGGGAGGGGCAGGGACTCGGGAGGGTGCGCCGGCTCCGTCATGCACCGATCCTGCGCGCCGCAGGTTGCCGACGCGTTGCGCCGGGGTGACGGGTGTTTTCCACCTGCTCACAGGGGGGTTGCGGACGGGGGGAATCCAGCCCCGCCGGCGTTTGAGGCGCGGGGTCCGGGGCGGAGCCCCGGGGGGTCCGGGCGCAGCCCGGGACCCTTCCAGCCCGTCCGGCGTTCGAGGACCGGGTCCGGGCCGGCCCGGGGAACGGGCGAAGGGCGGGTGGGGGACAGCCCCCGCAGGTCCGGGAAACCGCCGGGCACGTACACGCGTCCGTAGTCGACAGGACCATCAGAGGGGCATTGCATTGAAGCGCGCAGCGGTACGCGACCTGCTCGGAGCGACCCGGGACCGGCTGGGGACCGTACGGATCCGGATGCCCCGGACCGTACGGGACCGCCGCCGGGCGGTACAGGCCGTGATGGCGCTCTGCGTGCTCGCACTGCTGCCCTCGGCCTGGACGCACACGGCGGCCGCGCCCCGGCTCCGCACCACCGCCGCGGCGCCGGCCGCCGAGGTGGCGGTGGTCTTCGGGGCCGGGCTGCTGAACGGCCGGCCGACCCCCTACCTCGCGAGCCGCCTCGACGCCGCCGCCGAGCTCTACCGGACCGGCAAGGTCAAGGTCGTCCTCGTCACGGGCGACAACAGCCGCACCGAGTACGACGAACCCGACGCGATGCGCGCGTACCTGACGGGGCACGGCGTGCCGGACGCCCGCATCGTCAGCGACTACGCCGGCTTCGACTCGTGGGACTCCTGCGTCCGGGCCCGGGAGATCTTCGGGGTGCACCGGGCGGTGCTGATCAGCCAGGACTTCCACATCCGCCGGGCCGTCGCCCTGTGCCGGGCCGCGGGCCTGGACGTGTACGGGGTCGGGGTGGCCGAGGTGCACGACGTGACCTGGTACTACGGCGGCGCGCGGGAGGTCTTCGCCTCGGGGAAGGCTGCGCTGGACGCGGTGTTCAAGCCGGAGCCGCGGTTCCTGGGCCCCAAGGAGGAGGGGGTGTCGCGGGCCCTGGCCGCTCTGGCAGACTGACGCCGCTGTCGGCATATGCCGATTAGTCATATGCCGGTCTGTCTCATTCGTCAGGGGTGTGGAACCGTGGCTGCAGTGGATCTGAGCGACAAGGTCGTCGTCGTCACCGGAGGGGCCCGCGGCCTCGGAGCAGCGGCCGCGCAGGCCGTCGTGGACGGCGGCGGCAAGGTATTGATCACCGACGTCCTGGAGGCCGAGGGGGCCGAGACGGCCGCGAAGCTCGGCGACGCCGTGCGCTTCCTGCGGCACGATGTGACCAGCGAGGCCGACTGGGAGGCGGCGCTGGCGTACGCCCTCGCCGAGTTCGGCCGGCTCGACGGCCTCGTCAACAACGCCGGCATCTCCACCGGCCAGTTCCTGGAGCACGAGAGCGTCGAGCACTTCCGCCGGGTCGTCGACATCAACCTGACCGGCGTGTTCATCGGCATCAAGACGGCGATCCCGCTGCTGCGCGCGAACGGCGGCGGCTCCATCGTCAACATCTCCTCGGCGGCCGGCCTCACCGGCCTCGCGCTGACCGCCGGCTACGGCGCCTCGAAGTGGGGCGTGCGCGGCCTGTCCAAGGTCGGCGCGGTCGAGCTCGCCGAATCGAGGATCCGCGTCAACTCCGTGCACCCCGGCATGACGCTGACCCCGATGACCGCCCCGATCGGCATCCAGGCCGGCGAGGGCAACTACCCCGGCGCCCCCCTCGGCCGCGTGGGCCTCCCCGAGGAGATCGCCGCCGCGGTCGCCTTCCTCCTCTCGGACGCCGCCGGCTACATGACGGGCGCCGAACTCGCCGTGGACGGCGGCTGGACGGCGGGCCTGACCGTGAAGTACCTCACCGGGCAGTGACCCCGCGCGGCGCCCCGGCGGATATGCGCGTGCCCTCCGTCGGGGCGCCGGGCTACGGTCCGCCCCGTGGAACAGGACGCACCCTTCGTACGTGACGTCGTCGACGCCCGGATCGTGTACGTCGAGATCCTCGACCGGCCTCCGATGCTCTGGGCCTCACCGGAGCCGGCGGCTCGCGCTGAGGGGGAGCACCCCGGGTTGTAACGCGGGGCGGCCGTTCGCGTAACACCGGCGTCGCATGGTGAAGCGCATGCACACCCCGGGAGCCGCACCGGCCGACACCGCCTCCTCCGCCGTCACCGCCACGCACTGCCCGTACTGCGCGCTGCAGTGCGGGATGAACCTCCGCCCCGGACCGGGCGGAGCCGGTGTGACGGTGGAGGAGCGCGCGGACTTCCCCGTGAACCGGGGCGCGCTGTGCGGCAAGGGCCGCACCGCTCCCGCCGTGCTCTCCTCCCGGGTGCGCCTGACCCAGCCGCTCGTCCGCACCCACGCCGGGCAGCTGGAACCGGCCACCTGGGAGGAGGCCCTCGACGCCGTCGCCGAGGGCCTCGCCCGCACGCGGCGGTCGTACGGGGCGGACGCGGTCGGGGTGTTCGGCGGTGGCGGGCTGACCAACGAGAAGGCGTACGCCCTCGGCAAGTTCGCCCGCGTCGCCCTCGGGACCTCGCAGATCGACTACAACGGCCGGTTCTGCATGTCCTCGGCCGCCGCCGCGCACCAGCGGGCCTTCGGGCTCGACCGGGGGCTGCCCTTCCCGCTGGAGGACATCCCCCGGACCGGCTGCGTCATCCTCGTCGGCTCCAACCCCGCCGAGACCATGCCGCCCGCCCTGCGCTTCTTCCGGGAACTCAGGGAGAACGGCGGCACGTTGATCGTCGTGGACCCGCGCCGCACGCGGACCGCCGAACAGGCCGACCTGCACCTGGCACCGCGCCCCGGCACGGACCTGGCGCTGGCGCTCGGCCTGCTGCACCTGGTGGTCGCCGGGGGCCACACGGACGAGGAGTTCATCGCCGGGCGTACCACGGGCTGGGAGGAGGCCCGCGCCGCGGCGATGGCGCACTGGCCGGAGCTGGTCGAGCGCATCACGGGCGTGCCCGTGCCCAAACTCCGCGAGGCCGTCCGCATGTTCTGCGAACCCTCCGCCGCCATGGTGCTCACCGCCCGCGGCCCCGAGCAGCAGTCCAAGGGCACCGACACCGTCGGCGCCTGGATCAACCTGTGCCTCGCCACCGGCCGCGCCGGCCGCCCGCTCTCCGGCTACGGATGCCTCACCGGCCAGGGCAACGGCCAGGGCGGCCGCGAGCACGGCCAGAAGGCCGACCAGCTCCCCGGCTACCGCAAGCTCACCGACCCGGCGGCGCGGGCGCACGTGGCCGGGGTCTGGGGCATCGACCCCGACGAGCTCCCCGGCCCCGGACGCAGCGCCTACGAACTCCTCGACGCACTGGGCACCGAGGTCAAGGCCCTGCTCCTGATGGGCTCCAACCCGGTGGTCTCGGCCCCCCGCGCCGCCCACGTCGAGGAACGCATCCGCTCCCTGGAGTTCCTCGCCGTCGCGGACGTGGTCCTCTCCGAGACCGCCGCCCTGGCCGACGTCGTCCTCCCGGTCACCCAGTGGGCGGAGGAGACCGGCACCACCACCAACCTGGAGGGCAGGGTCCTGCTCCGCCGCCGGGCCCTGACCCCGCCGCCGGGCGTCCGCTCCGACCTGCAGGTCCTGCACGGCCTGGCCTCCCGCCTGGGCATGCCGAAGGCCTTCCCGGTCTCGCCCGAGGAGGTCTTCGAGGAACTGCGCCGCGCCTCGGCCGGCGGACCGGCGGACTACTCGGGCATCAGCTACGCCCGGATCGAAGCCGAACAGGGCGTCTTCTGGCCCTGCCCCTCGGCTCCGCAGGCGGGGGAGCCGGCTTCGGCGGAGCCCGGCCCCGGCCCCGGCCCGGGCGGTTCCGCCCCCGGCGAGCCCCACCCCGGCACCCCCCGCCTCTTCCTCGACCGCTTCGCCACCGAGGACGGGCGGGCCCGCTTCGTGCCCGTCTCCCACCGGGACGCCGCCGAGATGCCGGACGCGGAGTACCCGCTGCTGCTCACCACCGGCCGGGTGGTCGCCCAGTACCAGTCGGGCGCGCAGACCCGCCGCGTGGAGGAGCTCAACGAAGCCGCCCCCGGCCCCTTCGTGGAACTCCACCCCCGCCTCGCGGCCCGCATCGGCGCGGTCGACGGCGCCCCGCTGGCCGTCACCTCCCGGCGCGGCCGCGCGGTCGCCCCGGCCCGCGTCACGGACACCATCCGCGCGGACACGGTCTTCATGCCCTTCCACTGGCCGGGCGAGGGCCGTGCGAACACCCTGACCAACCCGGCGCTGGACCCGGTGTCCCGGATGCCGGAGTTCAAGGTTTGCGCGGTCCGCGTCGAGCCGGCCTAGGCGTGTCCGGCGCCCCGGCGAAGGTCGGCGCCAGCGCCGCGACCAGCCGCCGGGCGTAGTCCTCCTCCGAGTCGGAGAGTTGCGGGTACTCGGCCGCGAAGTGGTCCCACTCGTGGCCGACGTTCCCGTACGCGACGATGTCCTCCAGGGTCAGTCCCGGATTCGGCAGCGGCTGTTCGGGCGCCAGCCGGAACACCTGGTCCAGCAGCTCGTACGACAGGGGGAACGCCTCGGCCAGCAGGACCGCGTCGTAGAGGTCCTTCCCCTGCGGGTAGGAGTCGCTCACCAGCCACAGCAGCTTCCAGGCCAGGGACAGGGCGGGGGAGGCGGCCAGGACCACGGCCCCGCAGGAGAGTTCCACCGGCTCGGGCTCCTCGGGCAGCCGCTCGTTGAACACGAAGTCGAGCTGGACGTGTCCGGCCGGCAGCCCCGGTACCTGCCACGGCAGCATCATCCTCATCCCCGGCACCCGTTCGTACGTCCAGATGCCCTCGCAGACCGCACCCGAGTCCTTGATCCCGGCCCGGCCGGCCGCACCGGCGGCGATCTCCTCCAGCATCCGCGTCGTCCGCCCGTCGTCGATGTTCCAGCTCCGCGGCACGACCACGAAGTCGAGGTCTCCCGGTTCCCGGGCCGCCTCCCCGAACCAGTCGGCGAGCAGCACGCTCCCGCGCAGCACCAGTGAGTCCCCCCACCGGGACTCCGACACCGCCAGGAGCACGGCGTCCAGCGCGGCCCGCCGTGCCGTCCGCCAGGAGGCGGTGCGCTCCGGGTCGTCGAAGACCGGGTCCCCGGCCCGGTACGCGTTCTGGAACTGCTTCAGCGCCGGGTCGAAGACGGACCGCTGGCGGACGTCGTCCCCGGTCACCGTCCGCAGCGTCCTGGGCAGGTCGTGCTCCCTGCGCGTCTCCTCGTCCAGCGGCCCCCTGGGCAGTTCCTCGGACTGCCACCCGAACTTCTCCCACGTCATCGAACGTCCCCCTCCTCGATCCACCCGTCGTCCACCGACAGGTCGCTGTCGTACAGCACGAACTCCCGCTCCTCGGAGCGGATTTCGTACCCCGCACCCACCAGCGCGGCGACGAGCCCATCGCACGCGCGGCCCGCCGCCTCCGCCGTGCCCCGGCAGCGCTGGGTCACGAAGCGTTCGTGGCGGGACCCGGACAGGACCCGGCGGGCGTTCCACGACACGTGCGCCGCGTGACGGACCGCGAGGGACTCCAGGGCCGCCCGGTCGTAGTCGGCGGGGAGCCGCAGCTTCACGTGGTGCTCGAAGTAGCCGCCGCCGGGACCGGGTTGCTCCTCGCTCCACGGGACGGTCTCCACCTTGACCCGGACCGGGTCGAAGCCGGCCGAGCGCAGCGCGGGCACCAGCCGCGCGTGGCCGTCGCGGTCCGGCAGGGTCAGCATCGGCTGCGAGGCCATCCGGCCCCGGGCCAGCACGATGTGCGTCACCCTCAACTCACGTTCACCGGCCCAGGTTTCGAGTCGTGCCAGCTCGGCAGGGTCGGCGCAGCGCACCGTGACGTGAGTTTCGTACTCGGACATGACAGCGATCTTCTCGGACATGCGTCCGATCCGCATCGGGGTTCTCGTCCGGGGGTAACGATGGGTCACGCGACGGACTCAGAAAGTGCTCGCACGCCCCTCGTGGCAGCGATGTGCCGTACGCCACACTGAAGTCCGGTGCCCCCGTCCTCGGAGCCCTGTGGAGGTCGCCCCCGTGCAGACCCAGAGCTTGACCGTCAGCGTCAGTCCGCCCGGAAGCGCCGCGGGTGACGTCGAAGCCGCCGCGGCCGAAGAGCCCGAGGCCGACGCCGTGGACGAGGAGGAGGAGCCCGAGGCTCCGGAGCTGATCGAGCACGTGCCCGCGCAGCGCAAGCGCGCGGCCGAGGGCTCCGCCGGGGCGGGTCCGTCCGCCGACCTCTTCCGGCAGTACCTGCGCGAGATAGGCAGGATCCCGCTGCTCACCGCCGTCGAGGAAGTGGAGCTCGCGCGGCGCGTGGAAGCGGGACTGTTCGCCGAGGAGAAGCTCGGCAGCGGCGTCGAGCTCGACCTGCAGCTCACGCTCGACCTGGACAAGCTCGTCGTCATGGGGCGCATGGCCAAGCGCCGCCTCATCGAGTCGAACCTGCGGCTCGTCGTCTCCGTCGCCAAGCGCTACGTCGGTCGCGGGCTGACCATGCTCGACCTGGTCCAGGAGGGCAACCTCGGACTGATCCGGGCCGTCGAGAAGTTCGACTACGCCCGCGGCTACAAGTTCTCCACCTACGCCACCTGGTGGATCCGCCAGGCGATGTCCAGGGCGCTGGCCGACCAGGCCCGCACCATCCGCGTGCCCGTCCACGTCGTCGAGCTGATCAACCGCGTCGTCCGCGTCCAGCGGCGCATGCTCCAGGAGCGCGGGTACGAGCCGACGGCCGAAGAGGTCGCCGTCCACCTGGAGTTGACTCCGGAACGGGTCCTGGAGGTGCTGCGCCTCGCGCAGGAGCCGGTCTCGCTGCACGCGCCCGTGGGCGAGGAGGACGACGTCGCGCTCGGCGACCTCATCGAGGACGGCGACGCCGCCTCGCCCGTGGAGTCGGCCGCGTTCTTCCTGCTCCGCGAGCACCTGGAGGCGGTCCTGTCGACCCTCGGGGAGCGGGAGCGCAAGGTCGTCCAGCTGCGCTACGGGCTCGCCGACGGGCGGCCGCGCACCCTGGAGGAGATCGGACGGATCTTCGGGGTGACCCGCGAGCGGATCCGGCAGATCGAGTCGAAGACGCTGAACAAACTGCGCGACCACGCCTTCGCCGACCAGCTGCGCGGCTACCTCGACTGACCGGCCCGACATGCTGACCGGCCCGACCTGCTGACCGGCCCGTCATGCCGGCCGGCCCGGACATGCGGAAGGGGGCGCCCCGGACGGCGCCCCCACCCCGCTCCGGCCGCGGCCGGCCGCGGGCCTAGTCGACCTCGGCCACCGCCTGCGCGAACTGCGCCGCGTACAGCCGCGCGTACGCGCCGCCCGAGCCCAGCAGCTCCTCGTGCGTGCCCTGTTCCACGATCGAGCCGCTCTCCATCACCAGGATCACGTCGGCGTCGCGGATCGTGGACAGCCGGTGCGCGATCACGAAGGACGTGCGCCCGTGCGCGAGGCGCGCCATCGCCTTCTGGATCAGCACCTCGGTACGGGTGTCCACCGAGCTCGTCGCCTCGTCGAGGACCAGGATCACCGGGTCGGACAGGAACGCCCGCGCGATGGTGATCAGCTGCTTCTCGCCCGCGCTGACTCCCGCGCCCTCGTCGTCCAGCACGGTGTCGTAGCCCTCGGGCAGGGTGCGGACGAACCGGTCGGCGTGGGCCGCCCGGGCGGCCTCCTCGATCTCGGCGCGCGTGACCTCGCGCGAGGCTCCGTACGCGATGTTCTCCGCGATGGTGCCGCCGAACAGCCAGGTGTCCTGGAGCACCATGCCGATGCCGCCGCGCAGTTCCTCGCGGGTCATCTTCGCGATGTCCACGCCGTCGAGGGCGATCTCGCCGCCCGTGACCTCGTAGAACCGCATCAGCAGGTTGACCAGCGTGGTCTTGCCGGCGCCGGTCGGGCCGACGATCGCGACCGTGTTGCCGGGGTCGACGGTGAGCGAGAGGTTCTCGATCAGCGGCTTGTCCGGCTCGTAGCGGAAGGCGACCTTGTCGAAGGTGACCTGGCCGCGCAGCTCCTCGGGACGCTCCGGGACCTCGGCGTCCGGCTCCTGCTCCGCCGCGTCCAGCAGCTCGTAGACCCGCTCCGCCGACGCGACGCCGGACTGCACCAGGTTCGCCATGGAGGCGACCTGCGTCAGCGGCATCGAGAACTGGCGCGAGTACTGGATGAAGGCCTGCACGTCACCGATCGACAGGGTGCCGGAGGCGACCTTGAGACCGCCGACGACCGCGACGAGCACGTAGTTGATGTTCGAGATGAACAGCATCACCGGCTGCATGATCCCGCTGACCAGCTGCGCCTTGAACGAGGCCCGGTACAGCGCCTCGTTCTGCTCGGCGAAGAGGGCCGCGGACTCCTTCTGCCGGCCGAAGACCTTGACCAGGGTGTGGCCCGAGTACATCTCCTCGACGTGCGCGTTCAGGGCGCCCGTGGACTTCCACTGCGCCACGAACTGCGGCTGCGACTTCTTGCCGATCCTCGCGGCGACGTACCCCGAGACCGGGATCGTCACCAGCGCGACCAGCGCCAGCACCCACGAGATCCAGAACATCATCGCCAGCACGCCGACGATCGTCAGGATCGAGTTGAGCAGCTGCCCCATCGTCTGCTGGAGCGTCTGCCCGATGTTGTCGATGTCGTTCGTGGCCCGGCTGAGCACCTCGCCGCGCTTCTGCCGGTCGAAGTACGACAGCGGCAGCCGCGACAGCTTCGCCTGGAGCTCCTCGCGCATCCGGTACACGGTGCCGTTCATGATGTGGTTCGACAGCCGCGTCGCGACCAGCATCAGCAGACCGGCGGCCGTGAACACGACCAGCGCCCACAGTGCCACCGCCCCGACCGCGCCGAAGTCGATGCCCTTGCCCGGGGTGAAGTCCGTCCCCGACAGCATGTCCGCCATGCCGCCCTGGCCATCGGCGCGCATCGCCGCCAGCGCCTGCTCCTTGGTGGCACCGGGCATCTTCTGGCCGATCTCCCGGCCGACGATCCCCGCGAACACCAGGTCGGTGGCCTCGCCGAGGATCTTGGGGCCGGTCACCGAGGCGGCGACGCTGCCCACGACCGCGAGGATCATGCCCCACAGCTTGGCCCGGTCGTGCGCCAGCTGGCGCAGCAGCCGCTTGCCCGAGCCCTTGAAGTCCATGGTCCGCGTCACCGGCGGCCCCATCATCCGTCCTCCGGGCCCACTCATGCGGCCTCCGCCTCCGTCAGCTGGGAGAGCACGATCTCCCGGTAGGTCTCGTTGCCGGCCATCAGTTCGTGGTGGAGCCCCTCGCCCACCACCTGCCCCTCGTCGAGGACGATGATCCGGTCGGCATCGCGGATCGTGGAGACCCGCTGGGCGACGATGACCACGGTCGCGTCCTCGGTCTCGCGGGCGAGCGCCGCGCGCAGCGCCGCGTCCGTCGCGTAGTCCAGGGCCGAGAAGGAGTCGTCGAAGAGGTAGATCTCCGGGCGCTGTACGAGCGTGCGCGCGATCGCGAGGCGCTGGCGCTGCCCGCCGGAGACGTTGGTGCCGCCCTGGGCGATGGGCGCGTCGAGCCCGCCCTCCAGTTCGGAGACGAAGCCCTTGGCCTGCGCCACCTCCAGCGCGTGCCACAGCTCCTCGTCGGTGGCGTCGGGACGCCCGTAGCGCAGGTTGCTGGCGACGGTCCCGGAGAACAGGTACGGCTTCTGCGGGACCATGCCGACGGTCCTGGCGAGCAGGTCCGGGTCGAGGCGGCGCACGTCCTCGCCGTCGACGAGCACCTCGCCGCCGGTCGCGTCGAACAGCCGGGGGACCAGGCCCAGCAGCGTGGACTTGCCGCTGCCGGTGGAGCCGATGACCGCGGTGGTCTCGCCGGGGCGGGCCACCAGGTCCACCGCGCGCAGGACCGGGGCCTCGGCGCCCGGGTAGCGGAAGTCGGCGCCGCGCAGCTCCAGCAGGCCGTGGCGGGAGAGCTCGCGGACGGGCTCGGCGGGCGGGACCACGCTGGAGTCGGTGTCCAGGACCTCCTGGACGCGCTCGGCGCAGACCTCGGCGCGCGGCACCATCATGAACATGAAGGTGGCCATCATCACGGCCATGACGATCTGCATCAGGTAGGCGAGGAAGGCCGTGAGCTGGCCGATCTCCATGCCGCCGCTGTCGATGCGCATCGCGCCGAACCAGATGACGGCGACGCTGGAGATGTTCACGACCACGATGACGGTCGGGAACATCAGCGCGAGCAGCTTGCCGGCGGCCAGCGAGACGCCGGTCAGGTCGGCGTTGGCCTCGCGGAAGCGTTCCTTCTCGTAGTCGTCGCGGATGAAGGCGCGGATCACCCGGTTGCCGGTGATCTGCTCGCGCAGGACCCGGTTCACGGTGTCCAGCCGCACCTGCATCGCCCGGAACAGGGGGCGCGTCTTCAGCACGATCGCCCCGACCGACAGGCCGAGGACGGGGACCACCGCGAGCAGCACGCCCGACAGCTTCACGTCCAGCGAGAGCGCCATGAAGATGCCGCCGACGCACATGATCGGCGCCGAGACCATCAGGGTGAAGGTCATCAGCACGAGCATCTGGATCTGCTGCACGTCGTTCGTCGTACGGGTGATCAGCGACGGGGCGCCGAACTGGCCGAGCTCGCGCGCGGAGAAGCTCTGTACGCGGTCGAAGACCGCGGCCCGGACGTCACGGCCGAGGGCCGCCGCGGTGCGGGCGCCGAAGAAGACGGCGCCGACGTTGCAGACGAGCTGGACCAGCGAGACGCCGAGCATGAGCGCGCCGAAGCGCAGGATGTAGCCGGTGTCGCCGTTGACGACACCGTTGTCGATGATGTCGGCGTTCAGCGTGGGGAGGTAGAGGCTCGCGCTGGTCTGCAGCAGTTGCAGCAGGACCAGCACGGCGATCGGTTTCCGGTACGGACCGAGGTGGGTCCGCAGAAGTCGTATGAGCACGCGCAGGCTCCGGTCGGCATGATCGAGGGGGTTCACCCCATCTTCTGCCAACGGATGGCCCGATCCCCACCGGTTTTCGCAAAGCCCGGTCAAAAGGAGTAGTCGGGTCGGTCCGGGACCTACGCCCCGGGCTGGAACGCCCCCGGGTGGATCTGTTCCCGCGTCGCGATGTACTGCTGGCGCACGCCCTGCCAGGCCGGGTACTCCTCGTCCGGCTCGAAGACCTGCGCCGCCTGAGCCGGCCACACCGGCGGGGTGTGCGGGGCCAGCGTGCCCTGCGCCACACCGAGCGCCCACGCCGCCTGCCGGGCCGCGCCCAGCGCCGCGTAGTCCGCCGGAGCCGGTACGACGACCTGCGTGCCGAAGAGTCCGGGAGCGAAGGCCTGCACGGCGGGCAGCTCGGCCGCCGCGCCCAGCAGGAACACCCGGCGGATCTCCACACCGCGGCTGCGCAGCACGTCGAGGGCGTCCACCAGCCCGCAGAGCATGCCCTCGAAGGCGGCCCGCGCCAGGTGCTCCGGCTTCATGGAGTCCCGGCGCAGCCCCGCCAGGGTGCCGGCGGTGTGCGGCAGGTTCGGCGTCCGCTCGCCCTCCAGGTACGGCAGGAGTACGAGTCCGTGGGCGCCCGGGGTCGACTTCAGGGCGAGCGCGCTCAGCCCCTCCAGATCGGTGCCCAGCAGCTCGGCGGTGCCGCGCAGGGCCCGTACGGCGTTCAGGGTGTTCACCACCGGCAGGTGCATCCCGGAGGCGTCGGCCAGCGAGGTGATCAGGCCGCCCGGCTCCGACAGCGCCTCGTGGTGCACCGCCATCACCGACCCGGAAGCGCCGAGGGAGACCACCGCGTCGCCGGGGCCCATGCCCAGCCCGAGCGCGGCGGCCATGGTCTCGCCGGTCCCGGCGGAGATCAGCAGCCCCTCGGGCGTGGTCCCGGCGGCGTCGGCGGGGCCGAGCACCTCGGGCAGCAGCGCCCGGTGCCCGAGCGCGAGCTCGACCAGGTCGGGGCGGTAGTTTCCGGTGGCCGCCGACCAGTACCCGGTGCCGGAGGCGCCGCCCCGGTCGGTGGTCCGCCGCGCCGGGCGGCCCAGGAGCTGCCAGACGAGCCAGTCGTGCGGGGACATCAGGACGGCGATCCGCCGGGCCGCCTCGGGCTCGTTGCGGGCCAGCCAGGCGAGCTTCGCCAGCGGCTGCGCCGAATGGGGGACAGAGCCCACGGCCTCGACCCAGGCCTGCCGGCCGCCGAAGGACTCGATCAGGTCCGCCGCGGCGACCTGGCCGCGCTTGTCGTTGCCGACCAGGGCGGGGCGGACGAGGCCGCCCTGCGCGTCCAGCGGCAGCAGTCCGTGCTGCTGGGCGGAGACGCCGATGGCCTGGACCCCTTCGAGGAGCCCTCCGCCGGCGGCCTCGCCGAGCGAGAGCAGCCAGGCCTGCGGATCGGTTTCGTGAGGCAGGGCCTCGCCGGCGGGCTGCGGATGGGGGGCGTACCCCTGGCGCAGCACGGCGCCCGTCTCGGTGTCACAGACGACGATGCGTGTGAACGCGGAAGAGCTGTCCAGCCCGGCGACTATCCCCATGCGGAGAATTCTGCCGCACGCCGGGACGATCTCCTCCGCCCCGGACCGCGCGGAGACCTTGCGTGGCCGGCGCGCGGCCCTCGGGAGTACCGGGGGAGGACCCGGGGAGAACCGGCCGGTACGGCGCCCCGCGAACCGGTCAGGTGTTGCTGGTGCCCCAGTCGTCGTCGACCTGACCGTTGCCGGAGACCCGGGCGCGCAGGCCCCGTACCCGCCCAGCGAGGGCGTCCGGCACGGAGTCGCCGACCCTGTCGCTCACCGCGGCGAAGGCCTTGCCCGCGAACTCGCGCCCGCTCTGACCGGCGCTTTCGGCGGCGTTGCGCACCACCGGGTTCTGCGCGAGCTCGCGCGCGGACTTCTTCAACTGTTCATATCGCTCGCGCCCGGCCCGGGTCCCGAGCACGTACCCGAGGGCCAGTCCGACCGCGAACGTGACCTTGTACCGCATGCCTGCCACCCTTCGTCGTGTGGTGCCCGGCCTGCTGGCGATACCGATTGGCGGAGCACCCCCCTGCTTGCGCTAATCTATGACTCGCAACGGGCACTCGCCCCCCGGCCAGGCCGGAGGTGGGCTGTTCGGTGCAACGCAGCAATCCCCTGTAGCTCAATTGGCAGAGCAGCCGACTGTTAATCGGCAGGTTACTGGTTCGAGTCCAGTCGGGGGAGCGCGGTCCCCTGTAGCTCAATTGGCAGAGCAGCCGACTGTTAATCGGCAGGTTACTGGTTCGAGTCCAGTCGGGGGAGCAAGAGAGAACGAGGACCCCGGGTGGGTCCTTTTTCTTTTTATTGCCCTGCGTGCGGAACCGGGCAGCGCCCGACGCGGTCTCTCTGGGCAGGCGAAGCCGATCATGCGAGGCATCCGAGGCAGGAGATCGTATGAGCGGCTATGCTGCGGCAGACGGCGCGCACACATGTACGCGCCACGCCGTGAAGGGGCGGTAGCTCAGCCGGTTAGAGCAGCGGACTCATAATCCGTCGGCCGTGGGTTCGAGTCCCACCCGCCCCACCACGGCAGGTCAGAAGAATCCTTCTGACCTGCCGAAACGTTTCCTTCGCTGCGCCGGGCCCTCGCAGGCTTGTCGGCGTGGCGCACATCAAGGATGCGGGTCGGACTTCGCAACGTTGGTGTCCTGGCAAGTCCTCCCCGGTACCGGAGGTTTCCAGGACTAGCCTCCGCACCATGCTGCGTATCGCCGACACCCGCACCGGCCGGTTCGTGGAGATTCCTTCCGCCCACCGGCACCTGCTGCGCATCTGCGTCCACGTGCCGGTCATCGACACGGGGATCGGTTTGGCGCATCTGCGGGCGCCTCTGGTCGGCGACGTGCTCGCGCGCGCCGCGGAGTTGCAGGGACTGCAGTCCCTCACGGCCCTCACCACGCCGGACCTGCCGCATGAGCAGACCCAGGCGCTCGATCGAGCCATGGCTGCTCTCGGCATCCACCCGCCCGGCACCATGGGTGTCCACCAGCTGACCGAGACGTTCTGCGCGGCCGCCGACGTGCACGTCCTCGCGTACGGAGCCGTCCTGCCGGACGCGGTCGGCGGAGTCCGGGTCGAGGTGGGCCAGGTCGGCCCGCCGCCCCCGGAAGGATTCGCCCCGGCGGGGACCGATCCGCTGGCTGTGAGGATGCTGTTGCTCGGCCATGCCCATGGCATGCCGGTCACGGTCACCGGCTCCGCGCTCGACGAGGCCCGGCGGACGCTGACGCACTGGCGGCAGCGGGTGGCCGACTGGGCGCAGCAGCCGTCCAGGCCGATTCCTGCCGACGAGCTGCGGCAGGCTCAGGCCGCGATCGCCGACGATCTCGGCGTCCTCGCCGTCCTGGACATGCTGTCCGGGATGGCGACACGGGCCGAGGTGCCGGCCGGTGCCAAGTTCGAGACGTTCGCCTTTCTCGACCGCGTCCTCGGGCTGGACCTCGTACGCGAGGTCGGCCACCAGTACCAGGCGACGCCATGACTCCGGGCCTCGGGCGCCCGGTCGTCCTGTAGCGCGCCAAGTCCGCCCGGCCGCCCGGCCGGTGGCCGTGGCGTGGCAGGACCGCTCAGCCGCGTTCTTCCTCCTCGGCCTCCATGCGCCGGATTCCTTCGTGGGTGAGGGTGACCATCGCCGGGGTGTTGCCCGGCTCCCAGTCGACCGTGATCAAGCCCTCGCCCGCCAGGTAGGTGCAGGCGGCGGCCAGGTCCTGCTCCGGCACGTGGAGGTCGTGCCGGAGCTGGGCTCCGGTGATCCCCAGAAGACGATTGCCTTCGACGGCTTCGTACAGGACCCGGAGCACCTGATCGCGGTAGGTCTTGCGTTCGTGCAGGGTGGCCATGACCGCGTCCTCTCGTGTGCGGGGTGGGTGGGCTTCCGGGCCCTGGCTCTCAGGTCTCGTCGGAGTGGGTGCCGGCGCCGACGGGGGTTCTGCTGGCGGCCAGCCAGGAACGGGCGGGGCCGGCCGGTGTCGCCGTGTCCACGGTGAGGTGGAGGCGGGTGTCGCCGTCGAGACCGGGGTAGCTGCGCTGTTCCGCGCCGTCGAAGCAGTGACGAAGCACCTCCGCGACGGCTCGGGCGGCTTCGGGGGTGTGCGCGATGATCCGCACCTCGGCTCGGGCTTGTCCGAGCGACGGCAGTATCCGGGTCTCGATGTGCTTCACGTTGGCGTGCTCCCTTCGGAGCGGGCAGAGAAGAGTCGGCGGGTGGGCGCGGGCGTCCACCCGCTGGGCCGGCCGGTCACCAGGGCCGAAGCCGGGGCAGGGGGTCGCTGAAGAGGTAGGCGGTGATCCGCGCGTCTTGCTGTGCGTCGAGCAGGTGGATCAGGCGCATTCCGATACCGGTCATGAGGATGACCGCTGCGATGAGGACGACGGTCTCCACGCTCCTCACCTCCATGTGCTCCCGGGCAGGGGCAGAGCCCGTGACCCGAGCAGGTTCCCGAAGGGCGACATGCACGCCCCGCCTTCGGCCTCCCAGTCGTCCACGCGGCTTCGCGAGTCCCGTAGGCCACGGCCGATGCCGGCTTCGTTGGCCATCAGGTCGCCGGCGGTGAGGACGCTGCCCGGGATCGCGGCGGCGGCCATCAGCCGGGCCGCGGCAGCGGGCTCGGTCTCGGGCGGGATCACCAGCAGGTCCCAGCGGCCGACGGTGTAGGAGAGCAGGATCAGCGTGTCGGGGTGCTGTTCGGTGAACCAGCCCACGTGCAGGGTGTGGCCGCCGGCAGGCACCGTGTGCGGGACGAGAGGCCAGCGGGTGGGGTTCACCGTGACACGGGTGACACGCCCCCAGGGCTCCTCCAACGCGCCGGCCAGCAACGGAAGCTCGGCGGTGAGGTCACGGGAGCGTGGCCACCAGGCACCGTCCAGCCGGCCTGCGAGCGTGGTCTTGGGCGTGAGCGACAGGCGTGCCGAAAGAGCGGGAGCCTGGACGCGGGACGCCGCGCGGTCAATGGTCGCAGTCATGGCGCGGACCCGTCCCCGGGCTGTTCGCGTACGGCCCGGTGCAGTGATCGCCGGAAACGGCGTCCGCGTGGAAGCAGACGCACGAAATACTCCCGGTCCCTCCACCGTACTCCGGTCCACGGCCCCGGAAGCCGGTTCTGACCAGGTATTTTCCGGTCCGATGGCGAACTGGGGCCAGGAAGCCGACGTCCCTGGGCTGGTGTCGACCGGCAGCCGGGGGCAGGCTGGGAGTGCGGCAGCCAGCGGGTCCGTACGGTCATCGGCGCCGTCGCCGACGGGCTGCTCTTCCTGGTGCCGCTCCGGCACCCATCGACTCCGCTGACGAGGAGAGTACTGGTCACCAGCGGTGACGGGCGTGGAAGGAGCCATGGGATGCGAGCTGCCGAATCCTTCCCGGCCCACCCCGGCCGGCCCTCGGACGGTGGTTCACCTGAGCCGGGGGGTCTGCTGGACGTCCTGAAGGTCGCCGCCGTGGTGCTCGACGCGGAGGGGCGGATCACGCTGTGGAGTCCGCAGGCCGAGGAACTGTTCGGATACACCGCGGATGAGGCCCTCGGCCGGTTCGCGGGCCGGCTGCTGGTCCACGAGCAGCACCTGGAGCTGGTGGTCGACCTGTTCGCGCGGGTCATGGCGGGCGGGGGAAGCTGGGCGGGCGTGTTCCCCGTGCGGCACAAGGACGGCGCCACGCGGCTGGTGGAGTTCCGGAACATGCGGCTGGAGGACGGCCGGAAGGGCGTCTATGCCCTGGGCCTGGCCACCGACCAGGCGACGTTGCGGCAGGTGGAGCGGGATCTGGCGCTGTCCACCCGGCTGATTTCGCAGTCCCCGATCGGGCTGGCGATGGTGGACACCGATCTGCGGTACGTGACCGTCAATCCGGCGCTGGAACGCATCAACGGTCTGCCGGCTGCCGAGCACGTCGGCCGCAACATCCGCGAGGCACTGCCCTTTCTGGACACCGGGGCCATCGAGTCCGCGATGCGTGAGGTCCTGGCCACCGGAATCCCGATCCTCGACCGAGAGTCCACGGGGCGCACCCCGGCCGATCCGGACCGTGAGCACGTGTGGTCGGTGTCCTTCTACCGGCTGGAGGCTTCCAACGGGAGGGTGCTCGGGGTCGCGACCTCCGTCGTCGACGTGAGCGAGCGGCATCGTGCCACGGCCGAGGCCGCCAGGGCCCGGCAGCGCCTCGCCCTGGTGGCCGACGCCTCCCTGCGCATCGGGACCACGCTCGACCTCGACCAGACCGCCCGCGAACTCGCCGAGGTCTCCGTGCCGGAACTGGCCGACGTGGCCGCGGTGGACGTGCTCGACAGCATCCTGCACAGCCGCGCGGCCGCTGCCGTACACGAAGGGTCAGCGGTATTCAGGGCCCTGGCCGTGGCTGCCGCGCACCCCAGCGAGGCGGTGGGTGCGGCTGACCCGCCGGGCGAGGTGGCGCGCTACGACGCCGACCGGCTGGTCACCCAGTGCGTGAACACCGGCCGCCCGGTCCGCGTGCCCCACGTGGACGCCGATGCCCTGATCCGCATCGCCCGCAGCCCCGAAGCCGTCGGCATGCTGGCCGCCGCGGGACTCCACTCCTACCTGGCCGTGCCGCTGATCGCCCGCGGCGAAGTCCTCGGCGCCCTCGACCTCAAGCGCCTGCGCAATCCGGAACCGTTCACCGCCGACGACGAGGTCCTGGCCGGCGAGCTGGCCGCGCGCGCAGCCGTGTGCATCGACAACGCCCGCTGGTACCGGCAGGCACGCAACACCGCCCTCACCCTCCAGCGCAGCCTCCTCCCTCAGGAACCACCGGACCCGCCCGGCCTGGAGATCGCCTACCGCTATCAGCCCGCCCAAGCGGCGGACGAGGTCGGCGGCGACTGGTTCGACGTCATTCCCCTGACGGGCGACAAGACCGCCCTCGTCGTCGGCGACGTCATGGGCAGCGGCATCAGCGCCGCCGCGACGATGGGTCAGCTCCGCACCGCCACCCGCACACTTGCCGACCTCGACCTCGACCCCGCCCAGGTACTGCGTCACCTCGACCGCCTGGCCGACCCCATGGGGCAGACCATCACGACCTGCGTCTACGCCGTCTACGACCCCCACCACACCCGATGCCTCATCTCCAACGCGGGGCACCTGCCACCTGTGTTGATGCGTCCCGGACGACCACCCGAACTATTGGAACTACCCACCGGAGTCCCTCTCGGCGTCGGCGACGTCCTCTTCCACACCACCACGTTCGACCTGTACCGCGGCGACCAACTGGTCCTCTATACCGATGGCCTGGTCGAAACCCGCGACCAGGCCATCGACGAATGCCTGAACGCCCTCCTCGCCCTCCTCGAAAAGCCGCCCCGAACCCTGGAGGAGACCTGCGACATGCTCCTCCACGCACTGCGCCACCCCGGCGACCACGACGACGTCGCCCTGCTCATCGCCCGGGTCCAGCACTGACACCCCCGCGACCGGGCGGGACGTGACAGAGCCCGGCCGGGGTGACTGGGGACCGGCCGGGCTCTGGGCGTGGGGGCGCGTGGTGCTCTGGTCAGAACGTCTCGTCGTGCAGGTCCTCTTCGCGCAGCAGATCGTCCTCGCGGCGCCGTGAGGTCTCCTTCTCGCCGGGCTTCTGTCCCCGCTCGCGGGACGGCTTGCCCGGCTGGGTGCGCGCGGGGTCTCCGGGACGATGGTGCTCCTGCGCCTCGCGGCCCTTGCCCGGCTCCTTGCCCTTGTCCTGCCTACCGTCCATGACGGCGACTCCTCTTGACGTGTGGGGTGGGGTACGGATTCCTCCCGGACCACGCTGACACGCACAGTGACGATCCGCATCATCTCGACTACGGAGCGAGGCATGTGGGTGACGTCCGGCCCCGGAGGTCACCTTCGTCCTGCCCGCCGACACCCCACCCGGCCCGGTCGGCGTGGTGGGCGACTTCAACGGCCGGCAGCCCGGTGCCCACGCCCTGCGGCCGCGCAAAGACGGGAAGCGGGCCGTCACGGTCGAGCTGCCGAGCGGGAGCGCGCATTCCTTCCGGTATCTGGCGGCCGGTGACTACTGGTTCAACGACGAGGGTGCCGGCGATCAGGACGGCCCCAACAGTCGACTGCGCACCTGATGACCCCAGCAGCGTTGACCCCAAGATCGCCGACGAGATCCTCAGGGAGACATCGAGCTCGCGGACGGCCTCCGCGCGGTGGCGAGCTCGTCGAGCTTCATCACATGCGGTGACGGGAGGTCGGCGCGAGGATCGTCGCACCTTCCGGTCGGTCCGCCGCCCCGGGTGGGAGGGGGTGGATGCCCTTCGCGTCCGGGGCCGGGTTGCACTCAACCGCTGATTTCCCAGCACCGGCGGTGCGGCGATCGCTGCACCACCGTCGGTTGAGGAGCGTGGGACAGGATTCGGCAGGATCACATCCTGGGCAACGGTCCGCCTTTCTAAGAAAATCGCAGGTGAGACGCGTCACGCCAATGGGTTCGAGTCCCACCCGCCCCACCACGACAGGTCAGGAGAGCGTTCTGACCTGCGAAAAGGCTCCTTCGGTCGCCTCGCGTGCCTCGGATCGGCGTGGCGAGCGTGTGGCGAGAGGTGTTCTCTGCCGCCTTCACGCCGAGTGCTTGGGCCTGGGCTCGCCTCAAGGCCTTGGACGTGCTTCAGCCGCCGTCGTTGCCTCTTGGGGTGGGGCGGCAATCCCCTGGGTGAGCTGTTGGCTCCGTTGGTGTCGACGCTCCGGATGTCGGTGATGCCCATGGCCGGAGATGTTGTCGGGGGTGACGTCCACGGTGGAAACGGTCGTTCAGGTTCGGCTGCTCCCCCTTGTGTCGAGGTTCCGCCGGAGCGATGCACAGGATGGTCGGGGCGAGTAGGTGGACCATCGCGTTGCAGTCGCCCCGTTGATGGCGAGCCCGCCCTGGGAGCACGAGCTGCGCCTCATGCCGTAGAAGCTGTAACGCTCCCACATCTCGGCCATGACGCAGGTCGGCCAGTCCACGAGGGTGGCCCATGAAGGCCTTCTCGGTGCCGGTACCGGCGGCCGCTCCGCCCTCCCCGTGCCCGGGGGTTCGACCCTCGGCGGGATCCGAGCGGGGACGAAACACGCCGGGATCCACGCCTTGATACTTCATTGCTCCCGGACCCGGCCCCCAGGTCATTCAGTGCCTCAACCCCGCAGGACCCGCTAACAGTCGGAGGACTTCGGGCGACCCTTGCAGCCGAGAGACCCTGCTGAAGGTCAGCGCGGGGCGGCGAGCAGACCTCCCGGTGCCGCCGCGGACCGCGAGCAGCGCCCTGTGTGTGGGGAAAACGGGGAGTGTCTTTGTGTATCCGCGAAGATCGTCCACCGGTCGTCGTGGAGGTCGAGAATCGGCCATTCGTCGGAGGCGGTCATGGGGCGGTCGTTCCAGGCTGTGCATGGTCGGCGCATCCGGTGTCGCCGGGCCGGCCCTGATCGCTCGGGGGCGTCGGAGTGTTTCGTGTTCTCCGGGTTCGGAGGCCTCGACGGATACGGGGTGACACCGTCATGGTCCGGATGTCGAGATCCGCCGGCGGACCGTGACTTTCGCCCCGTGTGCGGGCTGAGTCCGCTGCATACTGTGTGACGTTGTATGAGGTGTCACATGGCGGGTGCCTCGGTGCGCCCATGTCGTTCGCTGCGCGAAACCGCAGGTTCGGAAGTGTTCCGAGGGCCCTTCCCGCCGCAGCGAACGAGAGTCGGGGGTAGCCGTAGCCTATGAGCGACGAATTCGACGCCATGTACGAGACGTTTACGGCGATCCTGGACTCGTTCCCGCCCGCGGAGGCGGTCAAGCGGCTGGAGCAGTTCGGTATCAGTCCGGACGTCGTACAGCGGATCCGTGAGAGGCACGAGCAGAAGACGATTCTGATCAAGGAGCTCGAGGAGCCGCACGCGGTGATCCTGGGCAACCGCGACACCTGGTACACGGGCCCGCGGGCCAAGGACAAGTGCTGGCCCGCGATCGAAGACTTGCTGATCAAGGACGGCTGGCCGCGCGAGCCGGCGATCCGGAGTCTCGACGAGTCCTCCACGCGCATCATGTCCCTGCTGAACCACCCCAAGGAGAAGGCCTTCTCCACCCGGGGACTCGTAGTCGGCTACGTGCAGTCGGGAAAGACGACCAACTTCACCTCGGTCATGGCCAAGGCTGCTGACCGCGGCTACAAGCTGTTCATCGTCCTTGCGGGCATCCACAACGGTCTTCGGCGCCAGACGCAGGCCCGACTGGAACAGCAGCTGGTGATGCCCAACCCTGCGATGTGGTCGCAGCTCACAGGGCTCGACAAGGACTTCACTCCGCAGGAGAACCCGGCCTCCTACTTCGGGAAGAACAACAAGACGCACGTGCTGTGCGTGGTGAAGAAGAACGCGACGGTCCTGCGCAAACTCTCCCGATGGCTGGAGAAGGCGTCCGACTACCTCGTGGACTGTCCGGCGCTGATCATCGACGACGAGGCTGATCAGGCCACCGTGGCGACGAAGTCGATCAACCCGCTCATCCTGGACATCATGGGCTGCCTGCCCAAGTCCGCGTACCTCGGATACACGGCCTCGCCCTTCGCCAACCTGCTGATCGACCCGAGCGCCCAGGACCTCTACCCCAAGGACTTCGTCGTCAATCTACCGAAGCCGCACGGGCACTTCGGTACCGAGGTGCTCTTCGGACGATACGCGCTCGACGGCGAGGACCCGGCTCAGGTCGACGACGGATACGACATGATCCGGTCCGTTCCTGAGGACGACGTCGCGTGCGTGCGTCCCGAGAAGAAGGCGGATGTAGAAGGGTTCGAGCCCTTCATCACCGACACCCTGCGCAGGGCGGTCCAGTACTTCTGGCTCGTCACGGCGGCCCGGCGTGCGCGCGGATCCGGCAATCCGCACAACACGATGCTGATCCACACCAGCGTCAACACCTCCGTGCACAACAGCTTCAAGCGCCCCCTTCAGCACCTCTGCGAGCAGGCGGTGCAATCCCTCACGGATGCCGACTACCTCGACCGGCTGCGTCTTCTCTGGGAGGAGGAGACCGCAAAGGTACCCGCGGAGGACTTCGGCGAGACGCGCGTGCCCTTCGAACAACTGGTGCACGAGCTACCGGCGGTCCTTCGCAAATGCCGGGTCATCATGGACAACTCCAGCAGCGAGGACCGTCTCGACTACGAGAACGGCCCGGTCGTGGCGATCGCCGTGGGAGGCAACACCCTCTCGCGGGGTCTCACCCTCGAAGGCCTGTCCGTCAGCTACTTCGTTCGTGCTGTGTCCGCCTATGACACGCTCCTGCAGATGGGCCGATGGTTCGGCTTCCGCAACGGGTACGCCGACCTTCCCCGGATTTGGATGACCGACGAGCTCGCCGAGTGGTTCCGGCACCTGGCCACGGTCGAGACCGAGATGCGCAGGGACATCGACGTCTACATGACAGAGGACGAGACCCCCCTCACCTTCGCCGTGCGTCTGCGCACGCATCCGGCCCTGCGCGTGACGGCCGCCGCCAAGATGCGCGACGCTGTCACAGCGGCTTCCTCCTACGGTGGCAAGCGGGTCCAGACGCACTTCTTCCACACCGACCGTGACTGGCTGAGCGGCAACATCGCGGCCGCACGTTCGCTGGTGGAGGCCTCGGTCGCCAACGCCGTCCGCGCCGATCAGCGTCCCGAAGACGGACGGCACGTCTTCCGCGACGTCCCGCACGAGGTGGTCACCCGGTTCCTTTCGACCTACAAGTTCCACGAGAACTCTCCGGAGAACGACCCCGAGCTGATCATCGGCTACATTCGCAAGCGCATCGCATCCGCGGGCTCGTTGGGACGATGGAACGTCGCCGTCATCGGCAACTCGGCAGGAGACCGGGACTTCACGTTTGCTCCAGGCGTGACGGTCGGACGGAACCTGCGTGCACGGCTCGCTGTCACCAACCCAACGCCCGGCTCCGCCGACATCAAGACGCTCATGAGCCGTCGGGATGCCGCCGTGGACTTGATCGGAGAGACGGCAAAGCTGACCGAGAAGGGGATCATGGAGCTGCGTCGTGTCCAGGCTCCGGACACCGGCCTGCTGGTCCTCTACCCGATCGACAAGGTCTCGGAGCCGATCCCTTCGAAGAAGCTGCGTACGTCCTTGAACGCCGAAGAACACGTGATCGGTGTGGGACTGGTCTTTCCGGCGCCGCGGGACGGCGACAGCACGGTGGAGAAGTACATCTCGGCGAAGCTCCCCAACGTCTCCATCGAGGACGAGGACTTCAGCTTCCTCGACAGTGACGACGCATGAACGAAGAAGTGCTGCGCGAACTCATACAGGAACGCTGGACCGAGCTCGAAGCGGAGCAGACCGCGGGCGAACGCAGCCTGAGGGTCGCCGAGTTGCCTGTAGTGGTGGACCAAGGCCCGCTGGCCGTGGCCGTCGACCGCGAGGGGCATCGGCACGTCCTCGTGCCGATCCAGGCCAACCGAAAGCTCCGTACCGGCCTCGACGGTCCCGGCCTCCAGCTCCGCCGACGTGCACTCGAGGGCGAGGAGACGTACCAGGTCTACGCCGACCTGGCCTGTCGGGGCGAGGATCTGGACGATCTCTTCACCGAGCTGTGCGTGGACGTTCTCGGCGAGACCGAAGACCTGCCGGCGAACCCGGTCAAGGCGCTCTACCGGGTTCTGGATCGTTGGAGGGCACTCTTCCGGACACGGGGAACGCGGCTCGGTCCGGACCAGATCGCGGGCCTCTTCGGCGAGCTCCTGGTACTGGAGCGGCTGCTCGCGAAGGACCCGAGCGCGCATCGCCTGTGGCGCGGCCCGCAGGGCCACCCCCACGACTTCTCCAACGGGACCACCGCCGTCGAGGTGAAGTCGAGCACGGCCGATACGGGCCGGCGGCCACGGATTCACGGGTTCGCCCAGCTCGAGGCGCCGTCGGCCGGGACGCTCAGCCTGGCGTGGTTCGGCCTGCGACGCACCACCTCGGACAGCAAGGGTGTCGCCCTCGTGGAGTTGATCGACCGACTGGTGCACATGTGTGACGACGAGAAGGCTCTCCTCGCGCTGCTGGCTCGAGTCGGATACCTGCCCCTCGACGTGGAGCAGTACCGGGACGTGCGCTTCGTGATCGGCGAGGAGCGCTGGTACCGAGTCGATGCCGACTTCCCCAGGTTGACGGGGCAGAGCCTCGTCGCCGGAGTTCCGGCCCTGGTCTCGGACGTTTCGTACACCATCGACCTGTCGGGCGAGACGATCGGGACCATGGGGCCCGGCGAGGTGTCGCGGACGGTCGACGAGCTGATTCAGGAGTCCGTGTGACGGCGCCACGATGGGTCTCCCAGCCCTACCCGCCGGAAGGTGCGAGCGCCGCGGAGGGCATTCGTAACCAGTTGGGGCGTCCCGAACTCGATCTGTTGACGATCTTGGTGAGGGAATCCGCCCAGAACAGCTGGGACGCCCGGTTCCCGGACTCCCCCGAGCCCGTCGACTACGGCATCGACATGTGGACGGTCGGTCCGGCCCACACGGAGTCCTGGCGTCGACTGCTGCTCGACGGAGCTCCCGCCGGGGCGAACAACTTTCCGTTGCGCGAGACCGTCAAGCAGGGGGCGATCCGCGTGCTGGCCGTCTCCGACCGGGGCACGCGCGGGCTCGGAGGACCGACTCGCGCCGACACAGCCGTTGGCCCCGACCGTGACTTCGTCTCCTTCGTCCGCAACATCGGGGAACCGCGCAGCACGGCTCTGGGCGGAGGCACCTACGGCTTCGGCAAGGGCATCTTCTACCTGTTGTCGAGGTCCGGAACCGTCCTGGTGCACTCTCGGTGCCGCACGGAGCAGGGCGGAGCCGAAACGCGTCTCATCGGGTGCACTCTCTGGAAGAGCTACGAAGGCGTGGGGCCACACGCGGGCCGCCGCTTCACCGGCCGGCACTGGTGGGGCGACACCTCGGGAGATGTGGTGGAGCCTTTGCTCGGACGGGAGGCGGAGGCAGCTGCCCACCGGTTGGGCTTGAAGCCGTTCGGCCCCGACGAGACGGGGACGACCGTGGTCGTCATCGACCCGATCCTGGATGGGCTCACGACATCGGAGGCCGCCGACTACCTCGCCGAGTCCATCACCTGGCACCTTTGGCCCAAGGCGATCGCGACCGGAGGCCGGGAGCCCGCCATGCGGTTCTCCGTCACCTGTGACGGGGTCGAGCACGCGGTGCCGGACCCCAGGGAGACCCGTCCCCTCGACATGTTCGTCGCCGCCTACGAAGCGATGGCCGGCCCGGACGGCGCCGAACTGGAATGCAAGAACCCCAAGCGACACCTGGGGCGCCTCGGGCTGGTGAAGCGGATCATCCCGCCGCTGGAACCGACACGAGCATCCCGCATGTTGGACATCGAGGATCTCGTCCATCACGTGTGTCTCATGCGCCCCGCCGAACTCGTCGTCACGTACTTCTCCGGTCCGAAACCCCCGAGCGAGAACCAGGGCTACGCCGGGGTCTTCCGAGCCGACGAGACCATGGACGAGATCTACGCGAAGGCCGAACCGCCGACGCACGACGCCTGGAACCCCCAGTCGCTCGAAAGGCCCGAGAGTACGTTCGTGCAGACGACGTTCCGGCGCATCAACGAGGCTTTGGACGGGCTGCTCACTCTCGGCGGCGTTGCCAAAGCCGGGACGAGCAGTGTCCCGTTGGGCGCGGCGAGCGCGTTCTTCTCCGGATTGGTCGGCGGAGCGTGGGGGATCGGCGGAGCCACCGCCTACGCGAAGCCCGGCAGCACGGCCACTCGCGCCTCCAAGTCCGTAAAGGAGAGGGGAGCCGCGTCCGGCCCGAAGCCGGACCGCCTCGACGACGACACGGCGGCCTCCGGCGGCGCCCCGAGGGCGGAGGGCGCCGGGCACGGCGTAGCGGGCGTGCCACGCCGTCGACCGCGCGTGGAGTACCTGGGCGACCCCTACTACGACGATCACGACGACGACTCCGTGCTGGTCCAGAACTTCCGCCTGCCCGTGCGAGGGCCTCAACGCGTTCGGATCGACCTGGCCGTCGTACTTCCGGGTTCCGGCGGGCGAGAGACGGACCCCCCGCTGGGCGCGAGCATGCCCCGGCTTGTCGGCTGGGAGAGCGGGGACGGGCTTCTGTACACCTCCGAGACCTGCGTGATCGAGGGAGGCGACGCCGTCTGGCGTGCCGTCGTACGGCCGGCGGCGGACACCATGACCGAGATCGGCATCAAGGTCGAGGCGGTGGTGGGTTCGTGACCCGACGTGTTCTTCCCTATCGCGTCCCCTCCGAGGACGTCGTCGGCGCCGATGCATGGCATTTGGTGACCGAGGACGGGGAGGTGGCCCTTTCTGAGGCCCTTTCGGACTGGGACTATCGGATGGACCTTCCGTTGCGGAGGGCTGTGCGGGTGGATCTGGACCGAGCGAGGTCGGAGTCGGGTCTCCCTGCGAACGCGGCGCTCATGCTTTCGGTCGTCTGGACCGCCACGGGCTCCAACCTCAGTGGGCCGGCCCGACACCTGCGGCTGACCGGTACCGGAGTCGTCGATCTCGTGCTCGACGTGCGACTCCGCGGTGCCGACCTGGGAGGGCTGCTCCTGCTCGACACGGCCCTCGTGCTGGCCGAGCGGCTGGGTGACGCCCGTCCGTCCGCCCCTCGTAGAGCGGGCTCCGTACTGTGGAGCGACCGCCGGTCGCTGCGTTTGCAGGGAGACGCTCCTCAGTTCCCCATGGCGGTGATCGACTTCGCTCGTACCTCCTTCCCCGATGACGCGGCCTGGCACCTGCAGATCAGCGGAGGGTTGGAGAGCGCCACTATGGGCTCCCTGTTGTTGCTGGTCAACGAGCGGAACACCGTGACCGCCACCGCGTTCCGGAACGCGAGCAAGCCCCGGGCGGTCGATCGGATCGTGCTGTCGGCGGTGTACGCGGACACCGCCCGCATCATGATCGAGCACGCTCTTCACAACGACGACTTCGTCGAGGACGTCGACTTCCCCGACGGGTCGCTGGGCGCCACCCTGATGAGTCTTTTCGATCGGCTCTTTCCGGGACGATCGGTCACCGACATGCGGCTGCGCCAGCGACAGTCGCCGGCCCTGTTCGCCTCGGACCTTCAGGCGGCGGTCAGAATCTTCGAGGTGTCGTGATGAGCTTTCTCTATCCTCGGCTCCTCGCCGACCAGGCCAAGCCCCTCTTCGAGGAGTACCGGAATCTGACCGTTTCCGAACTCACCGGGCGAGTGGACTCGTCCCATGAGTCGGCGGTCTACGTGGCCACGGGAGGGGATCGGGTCTCCGCCGCTCGGCTCCTGGAACTGCGTGTCGCCATCCTCGACCTGGCCCGGCGGTCCGGTTTCCCCGACGGCACCGATCGCGCCCGAAACGCGGAGTTCGACCTCCGTCTCGCGGCCTTGTTGCACGCCGAGACGGGCATGGTGCCGGCCGAGGCCGCGTCGCGTGACGTGTGGGTATTTCTCGCGGTCGTCCTCCTCCCGGACGTCGCGTTCTGGCGTTACCCCAAGCCCCCCGCGGACCGTGTTCTCGGTACGGACCTGACCCGGCACGTTTTCGGCCGCCTGTGGTGGAGGGCGCAGCTCGTGCACTCCTCGGACGCTCTGGAGCCGTACGAAGCCCTGAAGATCCTCGGGGAGGCGGCGTTCGACCAGATCTACGCGCGCCGTGCGGCCCTGGGAGGCAGCCCCCATCTGGTGCGGGCCATCCTGCACGTCTGGAGCCGGCTGGACCTCACTGGGCTGAACGAGCGAGACACCCTCCGCGATTTCCTCAAGAGACTGCTCCGGCTCGCACCGTTCGTCCTGTTCGACGGCGTGGAGGAACACGCGCTGGTCGAGGAACTGCTCAGTGTTGCCGGGGAGTCCGTGGACGCGCAGCGGCGTGCGTCCGGGCTGTCGGCCGCGGTCACATCCGTTTCCCCTTACACCGCGACCGAATCGGCGTCGGGGACGGATCCCCGGATCGGGGTCTCCGTTCCCGTGCCCCCTACCTCCCCGGTGGAGCTGCGTCGCTTCACATCGGTGGAGCTGTGCGCCGGGGCGGGAGCCCAGGCGCTCGGCCTCGAGCTGGCCGGGTTCGACCCGGTCCTCCTCATCGACAGCAAAGCGGACGCCTGCTTCACGATCGACCTCAATCGTCCGGATTGGGAGGTCGTCTGCATGGACGTGACGCAATTCCATCCGAGCATGCGGCCGGAAACGGTGGGGGTCGATCTGCTCAGTGGGGGTCTTCCCCGGGTGAAGGCCCAGGCTGCCGTCAGCCGTCCGGAGGACAACGAGGAACGTCACGTACTCAAGGCCGCGATCGCGTTGGCGCGAGAGATCAAGCCCAGAGCCGTGCTGCTGGAGAATCTTCCCGAACTCGTCGAGGGGCAGAACTTCGAGGAGGACAGAAAAGAGATCGAGGCCGATCTCGGGGCTCTGGGCTATCGAACGGCTTGGCGTGTGCTGAACGCCGCAGATTTCGGGGTGCCGCAGAATCGCAGCAGCGGATTTCTCGTCGCGTTGAGAGAAGCGGATTTCCCCGGATTCCACTGGCCGGAACCGCACGAGCTTCCCCCTCCGACCGTGGGCGAGGTTCTCGGCCCGTCCATGGCCGCACACGGTTGGCCAGGGGTCGAACGCTGGATCAAGGGTGCCGATCGCATCGCACCCGCGGTGGTCGGAGGGTCCGACCGTCGGGGTGGCGCGGACCTCGGTCCCACCGGCAGCAAGAATGCGTGGGCCGCGCTCGGTGTCAATGGCATCAGTCTGGGAGACAGCGCGCCGGACGCGCAGTTCCCTGTCGATGCCGTACCGAGGCTGACCGTGGACCAGGCCGCGCTGATCCAGGCCATCCCGGAGCAGTGGAGGTTCTTCGGTGGCAAGACCTCCAGATATCGGCAGATCGGACACGCGATGCCTCCGCCCCTCGCGGAGGCGGTCGGACGGGCGATCGCAGCGGCCCTGCACGGATAGGATCAGCTCATGCACGCGCGCAGCCCCAAGACCTCCGAGCCCATCACCGTCGTCGATCTGTTTTCCGGCTGTGGCGGCTTCACCCAGGGGTTCCACGAGTTCCGTCCCGAGGGCGGATCCGACGGGGGGCCCGTCTTCCGCAGCATCGCGGCGGTCGAGCACAACAAGGCCGCGGCTGCGACGTATGCCGCGAACTTCGGCAGCGCACGGCTGGAGGCGGATGTCTTGCCGGCCCGCGTATACGTGGGGGACATCGAAGAATGGCATCCGACGCCGGAGGCACTCCACGCGGACGTGGTGGTCGGAGGTCCTCCGTGTCAGGGATTCTCGGCCCTGAATCGCACGAAGAAGGGAAGCCACCGAAACCGGCTCTGGGAAGAGTACGTTCGCATCGTCAGGCGTGTTCGGCCGAAGGTCTTCGTGATCGAGAACGTCGACCGCTTTCTGAAGTCGGACGAATTCGCCAATCTGCTCGGTGAGGTGCAGGAGGGTGGGCTGCTGGAGGACTACCGCCTCGTCGACCCTCCCGGCTTCCTGCCCTCCGACACGCCGGAGGAGCGCAACAAGCGGTACCTCCTGAACGCCGCCAACTACGGCGCCGTTCAGGCGCGTAGACGGGCCATCGTCATCGGAGTCCTGCGCAGCGAGTCGAATGATCGGGAGATGGCCTACCCGATCGCGACCCGGACGCGGGCGCCGAAGGGTACGAACAGCTCGAAGAAGACCTCCATGCAGCCGCTTGACGGAATCGACGAGGGGGCTCTTCACTGGCTGCCCGTCGACAGCGTATTCGAGGAGTCCTCCCGAATCGCGCTCCGCGGAACCGAGCTGCCGGACGGCAAGGAACACGTCGCCGAGATCGATGCCATGATCCCCGGATTCTTCAAGACCAAGGATCTTCATTTCGGGCGCAATCCTGAAGAGCTTTCCAAAGCCCGTTACGAGGCCATCCCGCCGGGCGGGAACCGCAAGAACCTGCGTGACACGTGGTACACGGTCAATGCGACCGGGAAATTCGAATTCTTCTCCGTTCCGAACCCTCCGGGCGTGAGCACGCCGGTCTCCTACCTCTCGACGGCGAGCTGGGACAGGCACAACAACGGGAGCGGTGATGTCATGGGTCGGCTCCGCGAGGGTGAGCCGTCCGTCACCATCCGGACGGAATTCTTCAAGCCGGAGAAGGGTCGCTACCTCCATCCGACCCTGCCCCGCCCGATCACCCACTACGAAGCCGCCAGAATTCAGGGATTCCCGAACGAATTCCGTTGGTGTGGATCGAAGACCGAGATCGCAACCCAGATCGGGAACGCCGTTCCGATCCCGCTGGGGACGGCCATAGCATCGGCGATCCACGCCTACCTCCGCGGCTGAGAGCTCGCGGGGCGGGTCGGCCTGCCGTGCGTCGAAGTCGCAGTCGCGGTGGGTGTTCGGCCCCAACAAAGGCGCGACGGCGAGTGATGGGGCAGGAGGCGAGGCCGAGGAAGGCTTTGTAGAGGTCGTCGCTTCGCTCCCTGGCAGTCTCTGCTTGGGCGAGGGCCGCCCGCTGGGCACGGCGGCGAGAGTCCTTCACGTCCTTGGCTCCATGGGGGGCAGAAGACGGTGAGGTGATCGCCTCGCAAAGTCGAATCCAGCAGGGTCCAGCAGGATAGAGAACGACCATCTATCCGGGTCCTTTGGAAACCGCAGGTGAGGCCGGTCACTTCGGTGGGTTCGATTCCCACCCGCCCCACCGGTTCCTGGGTCTGGCCCGGGTTCTTTCATGCCCGGGTGCCGTGGGACACGGCGGACGGCCGGCTCCCGGGTGGGGGCCGGCCGTCCGGGTAGGGCGGGCGGGCGTCAGCGCGCCGTGGACGCGTAGCGGTTGGCCAGGGCCTGGTAGTAGGACTGGTTCGGGAGGACCTTTCCGTTGGTGTCCGTGTAGGTGTAGGCGGCCAGGTCGAGGGCGCCGCCCGTGGTGTTGCCCACCGATACCGCCGCGGCGAAGTCCACGGCCAGGTCGGCGCTGCCGTTCAGCGGGTTGTTGTTCCCGTTCGGGCAGGAGTTGTCGGCGGGGTTGGACGCTCCGCAGCGGATGTAGTTGTTGACGGTCTTGCGGACGGTGTCCTGGGCGGCGGTCATGCCGGGCCAGGCCGGGACGGTCGCGACGTGGACCTTGATGAAGGTCCAGCCGGTCGGGTCCTCGTCGGTGCGGAACTTGCGCATCTGCTGGACCAGGGCCGTCAGCCGGTTCTGGACGTCCGTGGCGCCGACGTTGTTCTGGATGTCGGCGGCTCCCGTGGAGACCAGGACGGTGCGGACGTTGCTGTTGTCGAGCACGGCCCGGTCGACCGGGTTGCCCGCGCTGGTGGGGCTCAGCGGGGTGCTGCTTGCGGAGATCGGCGCCAGGTAGTTGTTGGCGGGGGTCCAGCTGTTGCGGCCCGCGTTGAGGACTCCGCCGGGGGCGGGGTTGGTGATCTCGTCGGCCGCGTGGTCGGCGGCCACGCGCTCGTAGATGAGGTCCGACAGGTGGTGGGCGTTGTCGCCCGTGGTGGTGTCGCTGTTGACCGTCTGGTCGCCGTAGAGCACCAGGGCGCCGGTGCTGTGGGCGGCCGGGGTGACGTCCACACCGGCCAGGTAGGGGATGCCGGGGACGCTCACGGTGAACCCGGTGGAGGCCGTGTCCGCGGTGTGGTTGCCGGTGCCCTGCGGGGTGGCCCAGATCGAGGCCTGCGGGGCTCCGTGGGCGGAGACGTTGGGGATCGCGCCGGCGAGCTGGATGCTGACCAGCAGGGTGGACTTCTCCGGCACCGTGAGGGCGACTGGGTCGCTGAGGACCTCACCGCCCGCCGGGATGGTGACCGAGGCCGAGCCGCCGAAGGTCAGCGGCAGCGGCGCGGAGGCCGCGGTGGCGCCGCCCGCGGCCGCCTGCGGGGCGACGGAGACGTGCGGGAAGGTGGCCGGCGTCGTGCCGAGGGCGTTGGAGAGCCGGATGCGGACCTTGCCGCCCGGGGTGTTGCCGATGGTGACCTTCGCGGGGATCCGGACGGTCTGGTCGGTCCAGGTACCCAGGTTGGAGTCCTGGCGCGCGGCCCAGGTGCCGGTCCAGTTGGGGCTGGTGCTGCCGTTCTCGTACGAGGACTGGCGCAGGCCGACTCCGAGGACGTGGACGGCGTGGTTGCCGGGGAGCGCCTTGGCCGTCACGACCGGGAGGCTGATGGAGGCGATCGGGACGCCGGGGCACGGCACCGGGACGGAGATCGCGTAGGCCTGCGGCGCCTTGGTGTCGGTGGTGGTGCCGGGTCGGTTGCGGCCGGGGAAAGTGATGGACGGTGCCGGGGCGGCGGCGGTGCTGATCCAGCTCGGCACGCTGTCGAGCGCGTACGGGTAGGTGGTGTTGGTGCCGCTGCCGCAGGTGGTGGTGCCGTCCGCCTTCTTCGGATAGGTGATGGTGCCGGTGGCGTTGAAGGCGTCGCCGCCGGTGGCGAAGGCCAGGAAGACCACCGAGTTGGGGCTGTTGGCCGTACCCGTGGCGTCCACGGTGACGGTCTGGCCGCTGGAGAGGATGTTGTCGGCCTTGCCCACCGCGTAGTCGGGCACGGTCATGGGAGCGCCGTTGACGGTGATCTTCGCGCCCGGGGTCCAGCCGGCCGCCGCGAGCTGCCCCGCGGAGAAGCTGCTGGTGCTGCCGTCGGCGTCGGCGGCGTCGTGGTTGGCGTCCGAGCTGATCGCGATGTTGTTGCGGCAGTCGGTGAGGTTGCTGAGCTTGCAGGTGGCGCTCGCCGGGGCCAGCCGCAGGGCGTCGATGCCGAACTGGAGGCCGGCGGAGGAGGCGTTCTTGCCCACCACGGTCACGGTCAGGGTGTGGGCGCCCTGGGACAGCTCCACGGGGGTGCCGGAGGCGTTCTTCGGCAGGCCGAAGTCCGCGTACATCAGGTTGACGTTGGCGGAGTACGTGTCCCAGTCGGTCGTGGGCGTCGGACCGGGAAGGGTGATCGCGGACGGCGTGCCGGCGTCGAGGACGAAGCGGAGCCGGCCGTAGTCGTACGAGGTGGTGAGGCTGGCGCCCAGGTTCCAGTAACCGGAGTGCGGTACCGCGAAGTTGAACTTCGCCGAGTCGTTGACCGTGATCGGGTTGGGGCCGTTGGCGAGCATGGCCTGCCGGTCACCCATCCACTTCACGTAGCAGCAGGAGTTCTGGATGCCCAGGCTGCCGGTGGTGGAGGCGGTGGCGGCCGGGAGCACGGTCTTGCTGGAGTCGTCGTTGACGGCCGTGTAGCCCTCGAACAGTGAGCCGCCGGGCACGTACGCCGGTTCGGTCAGGCCGGCCCAGAACGCATGCGTGGCCTGGGCGGAGGCGAGGCCCGCCTGGTCGACGGCCTTGACGTACAGGCGGTGCGGACCGACCAGGTCCGGGGCGAAGCGGACGCTGGCCAGCGTGTTGGTGGACGGCGTCCAGTACTGCCGGCCCCGGACGATCGCCTGGCCGGGGGTCCAGGCCGGGGGCGGGGACTGCTGGCTCCAGACGGTGGAGCCGAGGTCCGCGTCGAGGGCGAAGAGGTAACCCGCGACGTTGTCACGGCCGTTGGTGGTGAAGCCGAAGGTGCCCTGGTCGAAGTAGGCGGCGCCGAACTGGCCGGCCGGGAACTCCGGGGAGCTGACGTTGGGGGTCGGCGGGGCGGTGGTGTCGACGGTGAACGGGTGCCACGCGCTCCAGCCGGACCACAGCCCGCCCTCCTGGCTGTGGGTGACCCCGCGCCAGGCGTAACTGCCGTCGGGCAGACCGGAGTAGGTGTACGCGCCGCCGGTCGCGGTGTACGGGGAGAACAGGCCGCCGACGACCGCGGAGCCGTTCGTGCCGTTGGCCCAGTTCCAGATCTCGTAGCCGCTCTGGACCTGCTCGCCGGCGGTGTTGCCGCCGGTGGCCTTCATGGTCACGTCGTGCGAGTTGACGAAGGTGCCGCCGGGGCCGGTCACGGTCGGCGTGGTGGCGTCCTGGCCGTCCAGGTACGGGGCGCGGTAGTAGGTGACCGTCCAGGAGGTCCTGGTGGGGTCGATCTTCTTCCACTGGTACTGGTTGGACTCGTCCTTCGCGTCGACCTCGAAGTTGCGCCAGCCCCAGTTCGCCGCACCCTGAGCCGCCGAGGTGACGTTGAAGTCGACGGTGCCCTGGTCGCAGCCCGAGGCGGTGTAGTGGCCGATGCAGGAGGACACGGCGGTGACGTAGTTCGACGAACCGCTGGAGGGCTTGTTGTTCCAGTTGAGGTCGCCGGGGAAGTCGGGGTCGACCCAGATCTCGGTCGGCTGCTGCGCGGAGTCGGCGGCCCAGGTGAAGTAGGGCCGGAAGGTGGCGTTGGTGACGTTCGCCCCGCGGAACCCGTCGGCGTTCATCTCGAAGTAGGAGCGCGCGGTGGTGTAGCAGTAGCTGCCGCAGCCGCTCCAGTTGCCGAGGTAACCGACGCGGGCCTCGTTGCCGGTGGTGGCCTTCCAGCCGCCGCTGTTGATGGAGGCCCAGGCGACCACGCTGGGATTGCCCGACCAGGCGGGGTCGATGTAGAGCGGGTAGACCGTGTCCTTGCCGGTCAGGACCTCCTTGTCGGGGGTGATGGTGATGTCGCCCTTGCCCACCGTCATGCCCATGCGGGTGGTGTGGGCGCCGGCACCGGGACCCGCGGTGCTGGACCTCTTCGGGTCGGCGGCCTTGGTGCCGGGCGTAGGAGCGGGGACGGAGGGGGCGGGTGCGGGGGCGAGGGCGGAGGCGGGGGCCTCGCGCAGCAGGACGGACGGGGCCCTGCCGGCCTTCGCGTCCTTGGGGTCCTTGGCCTTGGGGGCGGCCGAAGCGGCGGGCGCGGCGTTGTCGGCCGAGTCCCAGACGAGCGGCGGGTCGGCGCGGAAGACGGTCCTGCCGGAGGCGTCCTTGGCCTCGGCGTCGCCGGAGCCCGACTGGCCCAGTGTCAGGCCGTCGGTCCTGGTGGCCAGTTTCAGACTGGTGAGGGCCGGGTTGGCGGCGGCCTCGGGGGTCTTGACGACGAGGACCTGGCTGAAACCGTCCGCGTGCGCGCTGACGGTGAGGTCGACGTCGGGCAGCACCGCCGGGTAGGTCGCGGTGTTGCCGCTCACGGTGGGCTCGGGCAGCGCGGTGGGCCAGGTGAGGGAGACGGCCTTGCCCTCGCGGACCATGGTGACCAGCGGGCCGGTGCCGCCGCCCGAGAACGCGACGTCGGCGTCGGTGGCCCCGGGGGCGAAGGTGCCGTCGGCGCGCCGGGCCAGCTTCGTGTCCACCGGCACCCACGCGTCGTTCTTGCGGGCGCGCACGGGACCGGCGTCCTGGCTGAGGGTGAACGTGCCGTCCGGATTGGCGACGGTCTGCGCGTTCTCCGTGGTCAGCGCGTCGACGACGACGGCCTTCCCGTTCTTCTTCGCCTGGGTCGCGGCGGCCTGCTGGGCCCGGAGCAGCGCGACGTCCACCTGCGGCGCCTGCTTCAGATCGGCCGGTACGGCCGGCGCGGAGGCCGCTTGGGCCGGGAGGGCGATTCCGGTGACGAGCCCTGCGGCCAGGGCGAACGCCGTCGCGGTGGCCGCCCACGCGCGTGCCGGTCTTGAGCCTCGCGACGTGTGGCCGCGGGCATGCGAAAAGAGGGCCATCTGGCCGAGTCCTCATCCCCTGAGGGCACCGCGATCGGATGCCGTTCGGGAGCATTCTGAAGGCTTGAATTCCCTTGAGTAGGGGGGCTGTTGACCAACCCCTAGGTGATCGGAAGTTGGCTCGTTCCGGACCGTCCGCCCGTCACGATGACGTCGCACACACGTGCGTCTACCGTGTCAAGGATGGGGTTTCAGTGCGGGCAGGACTGTTCCACAGAGCGAGATCCAGATCTTCGGGGAGGTTGTCCCGCTACGGCGTGGCGGTCCTCGTAGGCAGCCTTCTGATGGGCGGGGCGATACCCGACATCGCGCAGGCCGCGGCGGCGGGGAAGCCGAAGCCGAAGGCGCCGGCCGTCACGAAGGAGAAGAAGATCCCCTTCACCCGGGCGACCCCCGGGAAGGGCAGGGCAGAGGTCCCCTTCGCCAAGTACGACCCGAGGGTGGCCTCCAAGCTGCCCGGGGCGGGATCGGCCGTCGTCGACCTGACGTCCGCCTCCTCGCCGGCGTCCTCGGTGCCGGCCTCCGCCGACGCGGCGAAGTCCGTGCTCGTGCGCACCGAGCCGAAGCCGGTACGGGCCGGGGACCTCCCGGTGCTGCTGAAGCCGGCCGCCGGTTCCAAGGGGCCGGCCGCGTCCGCGGCGGGTGGGCCTTCGGCGGGTGCGCCCTCCAAGGTCCGGGTGTCCGTGGCGGATCAGAAGACGGCCCAGGCCGCCGGCGTGCACGGCGTGCTCTTCTCCGTCGGAGCGGAGGGCGCCGGGGGCGCGGACGCGGGCCCGGGCGGGTCCACGGTGGTGACCGTGGACCCGTCGTCCTTCGGTTCCGCGTTCGGCGGCGACTACGCCGCACGCCTGCGCCTGGTCCGGCTGCCGGCCTGTGCGCTGACCACTCCCGCGCTGCCCGCATGCCAGGTCCAGACGCCCGTGGAGACGGTGGAGGGCTCGGCGCTCTCGGCCGAGGTGAGCCTGGCCACGGCTCCCGCGCGGGCCGAGGGCTCCGCGAAGGCCACGGGCTCCGCGCCGGCCGAGGGCTCCTCGGCGAAGTCCTCCCTGACGAACTCCCCGGCGGCCGCGCCGATGGCGGCCCCGCCCTCCGGCTCCTCGGGCGCGACGGTACTGGCGGCGACCTCGGCGCCGGACGGCGCGGCGGGATCGTACTCGGCGACTTCGCTCTCCCCGGCCGGAACCTGGTCGGGCGGCGGCAGCACGGGCGCGTTGAACTACTCCTACCCCGTGAAGGTGCCCACCGCGATCGGCGGTTCGACGCCCGACGTGTCCCTCGGCTACGACTCCTCCTCGCAGGACGGCCGGACCTCGGGGACGAACAACCAGTCCTCCTGGGTGGGTGACGGCTGGTCCTCGAACGAGTCCTTCATCGAGCGGACGTACAAGGGCTGCGCGGACGACAAGACCTCCGGCGCGCCCGTCGGAGCGCTGGACCGCTGCTGGGCGGGCCAGGTCCTGACGCTCTCCCTCAACGGGTCCTCGACGCAGATCGTCTACGACGGGACCACGTTCCGCCCCGCGGCGGACTCGGCCACGGAGAAGGTCGAGCGGCTCTTCCTGTCGGGCGGCGCGGCGAACGGCACGTACAACGGCGAGTACTTCCGTGTCACCGAGAACGGCGTCCAGTACTACTTCGGCCTGAACCGGCTGCCCGGCTTCACCTCGGGCAAGCAGGAGACGAACTCCGTCTTCACGGTGCCGGTGTACGGCGCGCACACCGGCGACCCGTGCCACGCGGCGACGTACGCCGCCTCGTCGTGCGTGCAGGGCTACCGGTGGAACCTCGACTACGTGGTCGACACCCACGACAACGCCATCGCCTACTACTACGCGCCCGAGACGAACTACTACGGGGCCAACGGCCAGAACACGGGCGTGGCCTACACGCGCGGCGGTCACCTCTCGCGCATCGACTACGGGATGACCGCGTCCACCGTCTACGCGGGAACGGCGCCGGAGCAGATCGTCTTCGAGGTGACCGAGCGGTGCGTTCCGGGGAGCCCGGCGGGCGCGGTCTGCGACGACGCGCACTTCACGGCGGCGAACGCGTCGTGGTGGCCGGACGTGCCCCTGGACCAGAACTGCGCCCAGGGCGCGTCCTGCACGAGCCACGGCCCGTCCTTCTGGTCGCGCAAGCGGCTGGCCTCGATCACCACGCAGGTGCAGGTCGGCGGCGCCACCCAGCAGGTCGACAAGTACTCCTTCGCGCAGTCCTTCCCCGACGGGGGCGACCACGCGCCGACCCTGTGGCTGAGCAACATCAAGCGGACGGGCCTGGACACGAGCGCCGGCGGCGGCGACGAGCTCCTGTCGCTGCCGGTGACCAGCTTCGACCCGCCGGCCCAGAAGCCCAACCGGGTCGGGACGATCACCAACCAGGCCGTGATGTACCACGACCGGATCCAGAACATCGTCACCGAGACGGGCGCGCAGATCACGGTCACCTACAACCCGGCGGAGTGCACCCCGGCGAACGTGCCGTCGGATCCGGCCGCCAACACGAAGGCCTGTTTCCCGGTGCTGTGGATCCCGCCGGGCTACTCGACGCAGCAGAAGGACTGGTTCCACAAGTACACCGTCGCCAGCGTGCGCACGGACGACCTGCGCAACGCCAACCAGGACGGCACCTATCCCACGCAGCTGACCAGCTACAAGTACGTCGGCGGAGCCGCATGGCACTACGACGACGGCGAGTTCACCAAGTCGGAGGACCGGACGTACTCGCAGTTCCGCGGCTACGGGGCAGTGGAGACCCGCAGCGGTGACACCTCCGTGTTCCACACGACCAACGGGGCCAAGGTCAACGACCAGCTGTCCCTGACGGTCAGCCGGTTCTTCCGCGGCATGTCCCGCAACACGCTGGACGGTACGGGCGGCACGGTCGTCAACCTGACCTCGCAGGACGGCAAGTACAGCGTCGAGGACAGGAACGAGTTCGCGGGACGGGTCTTCGAGTCGGACACCTACACCCGGGACGGCGGCACGATCAGCAGCGCGACCGTCACGGAGCCCACGGTCATCGGCCCGACGGCCACCCGCGCCCGTACGGGTCTGCGGCCGCTGAACGCGCAGATGATCCGCGACGGTGCGGTCCACAAGCGCGAGGCCGTGTCCTACGGCTGGCGCGAGACCGAGAACGCCACCTTCTACAACACGACGCTCGGCCAGCCCACCACCGGTATGCCGGTCCAGGCCGCCGACCGCGGTGAGCCGACGGCGGCGGGCAACCTCGCCACGTGCACGTGGACCAGGTACGCGGTCAACGAGGCCAAGGCGATGGCGCTGCCGGCCGAGATCCGGACCAATGCCCAGGACTGCCCGACCGCGGGTGCCACCCAGAGCGGCGCGGTGATCACGGACTCCCGTACCTCCTACGACGGCAACGCCTTCACCTGGTACGGCTCCGGCGGCGGCACCGCCCCCACGAAGGGCGAGCCGACGCTGAGCGAGGTCGCCTCCGCCGCCTCCGGCGCCACCGCCTCCGCCTTCGTCGCGGTGAGCAGGACGAGCTACGACTCGTACGGTCGTGCCGTCACGACGGTCCGGACGCCCGATTCGACGGCGCCCGACGGCAGCAGCCTCGCCCAGAGCACGACCACGACCTACACGCCCGCGGCCGGTGCGCTGCCCACGGGCGTGGAGACCAAGTACCAGGTGACGGCGGGCGCCACGCCCACCTTCCACACCTCGACCGCGACGCTGTCCGCGGCCCGCGGTCTGCCCCTGGAGAAGACCGACCCGGCGAACCTGAGGACTTCGCTCACCTACGACAGCCTGGGCCGGTCGCTGGCCGTCTGGCTGCCGACGCAGTCGAAGGCCGCCGGCCAGCAGCCGACCATGAAGTACTCCTACGCGGTGTCCGCCACCGGACCGTCCTCGATCACCTCGCTGAAGCTGCTGGAGAACGGCTCGTACTCCTCGTCCGTGACGCTGTACGACGCGCTCCTGCGGTCCCGCCAGACGCAGGTGACCGCCGAGAACTCGTCCATGACGGTCTCGGACACCCAGTACGACTCGCACGGCTGGACGGTGCTCACCAACAACGCGTACAACGTGGCGGGCGCGCCCGGCACCGGCCTGGTGTCGGTGGCCCAGATCAACGTGCCGGCCACCACGGTGACCGATCACGACGCGATGGGCCGGGCGACCTCCACCCAGGAGGAGCACAACGGCGTCACGACGCCCGGGATGACCACGGCGACCGTCCACACCGGTGACAGCGTCCTCACGGTGCCCATGTCCGGCGGCATCGTCAGCCGGGAGGTGACCAACGCCCGCGGGCAGAAGACCGAGGTGCACCAGTACGCGACGCCGCCGACGCTCACCGGCTCGGCGACGGCCGGCTGGACGGCGACCGGCGGCACCAGCGCCGTCACCAAGTACGGATACACCGGGACGGGCAAGCCCAGCACGGTCACGGCCGCGGACAACACGGTCTGGACCTCGACCTACGACCTGCTGGACCGCAAGGTCGGCCAGAGCGACCCGGACGCCGGCACCAGCACGTACACCTTCGACGACGCCGGCAACCAGGTCACGTCCACCGACGCCCGGGGGACCGAGCTGAACTTCACGTACGACCTGCTGGGCCGCAAGCTCACCGCGGTGGACAAGACCAACGGGAACTTCAAGTTCGGCGTGTGGAAGTACGACACGCTCCAGGCGGGCAAGCTCACCTACTCGGCCCGCTACGTGCCGGGCGTCACCGGCGCGTACGTGAACCAGGTGACGGGCTACACCAGCCTGGGCAACCCCACGGGAACGAAGATCACGCTGCCCGCCTCCGAGGCGCCGCTGCCGACCACCTACACCACGTCGCTCGCGTACTCGCCGACGACGCAGCAGCTGATCTCCCAGCGGGACCCGGGTGTGGCCGGGCTGCTGACCGAGGACATCACCTACGGCTACAACGTCCTCGGCAGGCCGCTCAGCGCGCAGAGCGTCAACGCGTACGTCGGCCCCATCGCCTACACCAACTACGGGGAGGTCGCGCAGCTGACCTACGGGCCGTCGAACAACCCGGCCTGGTCGACCTACAGTTACGACGACCAGACGCGTCAGCTCAACCGGGTGCAGACCAGCCGCTACCAGTCGCCCGGCCCGGTGGTCGACGACATCACCTACACCTACGACGCCTCGGGCAATCCGGTCTCGACGGTGGACAAGCAGTCCGAGACGGGTGCGA
Source organism: Streptomyces sp. NPDC054956 (assembly GCF_053609185.1). Taxonomy (NCBI): domain Bacteria; kingdom Bacillati; phylum Actinomycetota; class Actinomycetes; order Kitasatosporales; family Streptomycetaceae; genus Streptomyces; species Streptomyces sp. NPDC054956. The sequence continues at coordinate 46,817 of NZ_JBSGXB010000014.1, forward strand.
CGACCACCGACACGCAGTGCTACCAGTACGACGCGATGCGCCGTCTGGCCCAGGCGTGGACCGCCAAGGGAGCCTGCCCGGCAGCCGGAGTCAACCCGACCGCCGCCACGGTGGCGACGGGTCCGGCCGCGTACTGGCAGTCCTTCTCCTACGACGTGATCGGCAACCGCGTCGGGTCGGTGGAGCACGCGGTCAACGGCCAGGCCGGAGACACGACCACCACCTACACCAACGGCTGCACCGGCAACGCCACCCAGTGCCCGGGCGGGGCGCAGCCGCACACCCTGACCAAGACCGCCACCACCGGCCCGTCGGGGAGCGGCAGCACCTCCTACACCTTCGGCAAGACCGGCGCCACGACCGACCGCAAGCCGAGCAGCGGGGCCGCGCAGTCGCTGACCTGGGACTCCGAGGGCCGGCTCGCCACGATCACCGAGGGGACGAACGTCACCAAGTACGTCTACGACGCGGACGGCACCCAGCTGATCCGGCGGGACGTCGGCCAGGGACGCACCACCCTGTTCGTGGGCGACACCCAGATCGTGGTCAACACCTCGGTCACCCCGAACGTCCTGCTCGGTGCGACCCGTACCTACACGCTGGGCGGCAAGGCCGTCGCGATGGCCTCGTCGATGCCGGGCGGCGGCGTCAACTACATGGTCGTGGACCCGCACAACACCCTGAGCCTGACCATGGAGACCGGCACCCAGAAGGCGGTCCGCAAGCAGTACACCCCCTACGGCCAGGAACGCGGAACCAGTACCGGCTGGCCCGACCCCACCCGGGGGTTCCTCGGCATGCCGGTCAGCCCCACGACCGGCTACACCGACGTCGGCGCGCGCAAGTACGACCCGGCGCTCGGCCGGTTCATCAGCGCCGACCCGGTCTTCGATCCCAACGACCCGCAGCAGCTCGGTGGTTACACCTATGCCAGCAGCAACCCGGTGGGCAACTCGGACCCGACGGGCCTGCGTACCGACGACGGTCCCGACAACTGCGACGCCGCGTGCGTGGCCCAGAACATCGCCATCATCGACGCGGCGAACGAGGAGACGGAGCGCTACTTCGCCCGGCGCAACAAGAACCACATCAGCAACAAGGCGTGCAGCGGCAACACTTACACCAAGGTGAAGACCATCGGGTACGACTGCGCGCCGGCGGCCTCCTACCAGGGTGTCGTGGAAGCCGTCGTCACCCCGTACCTCGCCGGGGACGCCACGAAGGCGCTCACGCCCGAGGACATCGTCAACATGTGGTGGGCCGGTGCGGGCGAGCAGACCCCGACGCTGCTGTTCGGGTCCGACTCCCAGATCGCGGCGATGCTCTCGAGCGACAACCACCTGAAGGAGATCCAGAAGGAGCTGAACTACGCCTTCAAGCACGGCGGGCTCTCCCCGGAAGGGGAGTGGGTCACGGAGAACCGGTCCGGGGGGCCCGCCGACAACGGCCCCCTCGATGCCATCGGAGCGTTCGGGCTGGAGGGAGTCGACCTGAAGGGACTGAAGTACGGCCCCTTCGACGCGAGCGGCCTGGCGGGGGGACTGTGGGGCAGTGACGGGGCGAGCCGCGTCGATGCCGTGTTCGGCAGCTACAACCTCGAGTACCAGGTGGTGAAGGCCGACCGGGTCGACAAGAAGCTGATGGTCAACTTCCACGTGAAGAACGTCACCGGATGGACCTCGTTCTGCCACGACACCCTCTGTGACAACATCCCGGGGAAGAACATCCCGCTGTCCGACACGACGACCGGCCGCGGTGCGTCCATCACGCAACACGTGTACTTCACACAGGTCTACGACATGAACAGGACCTTCGGCCGCTGATGAGAACGATGAAGCACAGGCTCGCGGCCCTGCTCGCGGTACCGGCCGCGCTGCTCTGCACCTCCTGCGCGGGAAACCTGCCGCGCAGCGGTCCCGAGCTGACGGCCGAGAGCGTCGCGGGAACGTGGGAGGCCACCGGCAAGGTGTCCCTCTCGGTGGAGGCGGACGGCAGGTTCTCGACGAACGCCGTCCCCGCCTCCGGAGCCCTCATCACGGGTGACGCGGCGCGCGGCGGACGCTGGGAGCTGAACGGCAACGGCAACGCCGGGCACACCGGTCTGAAGCTGAGGTTCGACGAGCCGGAAGGCGAACTCGAACCGATACCGATCGACCTCGTCTCCCACACGGAGGAGGGGAAGCTCTCCCTCTGCGTGTACATCGAACCCGATGATCCGTGCGGCGGGTTCCTGCTGACGAGGTCCGGAGGCTGACGGGACCGGCAGCAGCCGACGTACGTACGAAGCCCGGCCGGTGGACACCGGCCGGGCTTCGCACGTGACGGCCGGGCCGTCTTCCCGCGGCTCCCGCCGTTCAGAAGGCCTCCGTCTCGTCCGCCAGGTGGCGCAGGACGTCCATCAGGTCCCCGCGGCGGGCGAAGGCCGCCCGCTGGCGGTGGGCGCCCGAACCGTCGCGGAGCAGGCCCGCCATGGTCTTGGCCGCGTGGTCGAGGTCGCCGGAGGCGGCCAGTTCGGGGGCCACCAGGTCGAGCAGGGCCTCCGCCAGGTCCGCCGCCGGGAGTTCGGCGCCGGTGTACGGGTCCAGGCCGAACCCCTCCAGGCCGTCGTGGGCCGCCCGCCAGCGCGCGAGGCGCAGTACGTCGTCCCGTACGGGCGGGTCGGGCCGGTGCTCGGAGATCTCGCGCAGGGCCGTCGCCACGAGGGCGCGGGCCAGCTCGGCCTGCAGAACGGCCGTGTCGATGTCCGGGGACATGTCGGGCGCCCGGAATTCGAGCGTCGGCCAGTTCCCCGAGGGGCGCAGGTCCCAGTAGACCATCTTGGTGTCCAGGGCGGCCCCGGAGCCGAGCAGGGTCTGCACCGAGCGCCGGAAGTGCGCCGTCGAGGTGAAGTGCGGGGGCGGGCCGGCCGAGGGCCAGCCCGACCAGGCCATCGCCCGCCAACTGGCGTGCCCGGTATCGCGGCCGCCCCAGAAGGGGGAGTTGGCCGCCAGCGCGATCAGCGTGGGCAGCCAGGGCCTGACCCGGTTGGACACCGCCACCGCCGTGTCCACGTCGAGGGTGCCGATGTGGATGTGCCGGCCGCAGCTGACGAGGGTGTCGGTGAGCGCGCCGAACCGCCGGTGCTGCTCGCGCTGGCGCGGTTCGTCGTCGGTCAGATGGAGCGGGCCCTCCACGGCGATCACCGGTGAGGGCGCGGCCAGCAGCCGGCAGCCGTGGGCGCGGGCCGCCCGCGCGAGGGTGCGCCGCAGTCCGGCCAGCTCCCTGCGCAGGGTCACGGCCGAATCGGCGACGGGGGTGGAGATCTCCACCTGGTAGCGGGTGCCCTCCGCGTGCAGTTCGTGGGGGAGCCCGGCGGCGGTCGACAGGACGAGAGGGGCGGCCGGGACCACCCGCAGGGTTCTGGCGTCGATCAGGAGGAACTCCTCCTCGACGCCCACGGTGAGCGGGAACAGCTCGTCGATCGCGCTCGGGGTGCCGGTGCTCGTGGTGCTGGTGCCAGGTTCGATCACTGCGCCTCCCTGGACATACGAGTCTTTTCATCATGAGCTGAACCCTGGGCGAGGAGCGCACGTCTATTCGGTCAAATGTCCGGTGATAGTGGCGGGTTACCGGTAAGGAGCCCTCCCGAGCTGGGGCGCCGGATCGGCGTGGGGCGACTGTTGCGGGTGCGTGAAGGGAGTCCGGTCCACCGGGCCGCGGCCGGGAGGCTGGTTAATATCCGTTGTGACCCGTACCGCCGCTTCCCGGCCTCCCACCCGTCCGAGGCGCCGGATATTCGCCGACCTCACCCCGCTGAAGACCTCCCCGGACTACCGCCGGCTCTGGATCGGCGGGACCATTTCCTGGCTGGGCCAGGCGATGACCGCACTCGCGATCTCGCTCCAGGTCTACGAGATCACCCGGTCCAGCTTCTCCGTCGGACTGGTCGGCCTCTGCTCGCTGGTCCCGCTGGTCGCCTTCGGGCTCTACGGCGGTGCCATCGCCGACACCGTCGACCGCCGCAAGCTCGGGCTCTACAGCTCGCTGGGGCTGGCCGCCCTGTCGATCGCGCTGGCCGGCGCCGCGCTGCTCGACTACCACCGGGTCTGGCTGCTGTACGCCGTCGTCGCACTGCAGTCCCTCTGCGGGGCGCTCAACGGGCCGGCCCGCTCAGCGATGATCCCGCGGCTGCTGCCCGTCGAGCAGCTGCCCGCCGCCAACGCCCTGAACTCCGTGACCATGACCTTCGGCATGACGGCCGGCCCGATGCTGGGCGGGGTCATCGTCGGCTGGTGGGGCTACCAGGCCGCCTACCTGATCGACGCGGTCACCTTCAGCGCCGCCATCTACTCGGTGTGGCGGCTGCCGTCGATGAAGCCCGAACGGGAAGAGGGCGGGAAGGGGCGGGCCTCCGTCACCGACGGCCTGCGCTTCCTCGGGACCCGGCCCAACATCCGGATGACCTTCTTCTCCGACATGGCCGCCATGGTGCTGGCCCAGCCGAAGGCGCTGTTCCCGGCCGTGGCCGTGCTCTGGTTCGCGGGCGACGCCAAGACGGTCGGACTGATGGTGTCCGCCCCCGCCGTGGGCGCGCTGCTCGGCGGGCTGTTCTCCGGCTGGCAGGGGCGCATCCGCCGGCACGGGGTGGCGATCCTGCTCTCCGTCGCCGCGTGGGGGCTGGCCATCGCCGTCTTCGGGCTGACGCGCAACCTCTGGCTCGGGCTGTTCTTCCTCGCCCTGGCAGGCTGCGCCGACACCATCTCGATGGTGTTCCGCACCACCATGCTCCAGGCGGCCACCCCCGACGACATGCGGGGCCGTCTCCAGGGCGTCTTCATCGTGGTCGTCGCGGGCGGGCCCCGGCTCGGGGACTTCCTCGCCGGAACCGTCGCCGACCTCAGCTCCCCGACCGTCGCGATCACCGGCGGCGGGCTCGGGTGCGTCCTCGTACTGGGGCTGCTGGCCCTGCGGTGGCCGGGCTTCGCCCGCTACGACGCGCGCGATCCCCAGGCCTGAGCCGCGGCCTCTCTTCCCCACCGCCGTGGCCGGGGTCGGCGCCGCTAGGGCCTGTCTTTCGGATCAGCCGGGGCGACGATGCCGCGGGCGACCCCCAGGGCCACCAGGTCCTGGGGGCGGACCCGCAGTTGGTCCGCCGTCGCCGGGGCCGACTCCGCGGGGCGCTTGAGGATGGCCGCCGCCAGCTCCGGGGCGATCACCGAGAAGTAGCTGTCCGGAGTGACCCAGGTGTTGCCCGGGGCCGCGAGGGCCAGCGCGCCGCCCGAGCCGCCCTCGCCGATCAGCAGGGTGGTGACGGGGACCGTCGCCGAGGCGAGCGCCGCGAAGGCGTCCGCGATGGCCGCGCCGGCGCCCGCGTGTTCGGCGGCGGCGTCGTTGGCGGCGCCCGGGGTGTCCACCAGGGTGAGCACCGGCACGCCGAGCCGGTCCGCGAGCCGTACGACACGCGCCGCGGTGCGGTAGCCCGCCGGGCGGGTGGCGGTGCCGCACTGGGCGGCGTAGGCCACGGCCCGGCCCTCCCGGAGCCCGAAACCGCACAGCATCCCGGGGTCGGCGGCGCCGGCCCGGTCGCCGGACAGGGGCAGCCGGAGCTCGAAGTACGCGTCCAGGTACCGCTCCGCGCGCGGCCGGCCGGGGTCCCGGGCCTGACGGACGGCGTCCCAGCCGGTGTCCGGAAGCGGTACGGAGGCCAGCGCGGCGGGGGGCGCTTCGGGCTCGGGGGAGCGGGGCGCGGCGAGCACCCGGAGCCAGGCGGCGAGGGCCGCGGGCAGCTCCCCGGCGGGGACGACCGCGTCGACGTGCCCGGCGGCGTACTGCCCCTCGGCGGTGTAGGCGGCCGGGTCCGCGTCCGCCGGCCGCACCCGGGACCCGGCGAAACCGACCTGCGCCCCGGGCAGCGCGAGGATCACGTCGGCCCCCGCTCCGAGCGTGGCCCAGCCGCCGCCGGTGGTGGGATCGCGCAGGACGGCGATCTGCGGCAGCCCGGCGGCGCGGGTGAGGGCGGACTGGCGGGCCACGCGCTGGAGTTGGGTCAGCGCGAGCATGCCCTCCTGCATGCGGGAGCCGCCGGTGGCGATGAGCGAGACCAGGGGGAGGCCGTGGTCGCGGGCGTGGGAGTAGGCGGATTCGAGCCGGTCGCCGGTGCGCTGCCCCAGGGAACCGCCGAGGAAGCCGAACTCGAAGGCGATCACCACGGCCGGCCGGCCGCCGATGAGGGCGGTGCCGGCGACGACGGACTCCTCCTCGCCGGTCCGCTGCGCGGCGCGGGCGCGGGACTCGTCGTAACCCGCCCAGCCGAGGGGGCCGTCGGGGCCGGATTCCCTTGACGGGGCGGAGAGTTCGGCGAAGCTGCCGGAGTCGGTCACGGAGGCGATGGCCGCGCGGGCCGAGAGGCGGTTCGTCACGCGGCCAGCCTAGGGCCCCCGCGCTCGCGGCCTCCTTGCGGCACGGTTGCCGGGCCCCTCCCGGCGTCTCCTAGAGCGGGGACTCCCACGTCAGGGTCGTGCCCCGGGTGCCCGCTTCCGTGCGGCCGTCGTCGGAGACGGTGAGGCGGACGCGCGAGGGGACGGCGTCGACTTCGACGTCGATGGAGGTGACCTCCGGGCGGCGGTGCGCGGCCGCCAGTGCCCCGCGCAGCGTGGCGAGGAGATCGGCGGCGACCGGCTCCGACAGCAGCGCGTCCACCGTTCCCGCGAAGTGGACCGAAGGCTGGAAGCCGAACAGGACCGCCGCCCCGCCGGTCTCCCGCAGGACCCGGCCGCGGAAGGTCGTCGGGGCGTCCGTCGGCGGCTGCTGGAGGGCGAAGATCGCCGTGCGGACCTCCTGGATGGTGGAGTCGAGCTCGTCGACCGCCCGGCTCAGTTCCTCGCCGACGGTGTCCCCGCTGGGCGCGTTGGAGGAGCGGCGCCGGGTGCTCTCCAGCATCATCTCCGTCGCGAACAGCCGCTGCACCACCAGGTCGTGCAGGTCCCGGGCGATGCGGTCGCGGTCCTCGTAGACGGCCAGCTGCTCGCGGTCGTGCTGCGCGTCCGCCAGGACGAGCGCCAGCGCGGCCTGGGAGGCGAACTGCGAGGCCAGCAGCCGGTCGACCGCGTCGTACGGGGGCCCGCCGCGGGCGCGGGGCAGGGCGAGGGTGCCGATCAGCTGACCGCCGCTCTGCAGCGGCAGCATCATGCTCGGGCCGAAGCGCTCGCGCACGTGCGTGGTCATCCGGGGGTCCGTCGCCGAGTCCTCTATGAAGACCGGTTCGCCGCCCAGGAGTTGTTCCAGCACCGCCGAGCCCGGCGCGATGGCCGTGCCCACCAGGTCCCCGGGGTCCCCGTGCGTCGAGGCGGCCACGATCTCCATGCCGCCCTCGGGGGTCGGCTGCAGGACGACCCCGGCCGCCGCGTCCGCCAGCAGCCGGGCCCGTTCGGCCACGCACATCAGCGCGTCGGCCGCGGGCCGGCCCGCGAGCAGGGTGGTGGTCACGGCGGCGGCGCCCTCGATCCAGCGCTCCCGGCGGCGCGCGGTCTCGTACAGCCGGGAGTTGCCGATCGCTATGCCCGCCTGCGAGGCCAGTACGCGCACCAGCGCGAGGTCCTCGTCCGTGAAGGGGCCGCCGCCGCGCTTCTCGGTGAGGTAGAGGTTGCCGAAGACCTCGGTGTGGACCCGGATCGGGACGCCGAGGAAGCTGCGCATCGGAGGGTGTCCGGGCGGGAAGCCGGCCGCGCGGGGGTCCTGGGAGAGGTCCTCCAGCACGAGCGGGCGCGGATCGGTGATCAGGGCACCGAGCAGGCCGGAGCGGCCGTCGGGCAGGTGGGGGATCGCGGCCTTCTCGGCCTCGGTGAGCCCGGAGGTGAACAGGTCGGTCAGCACGGCGCGCTCGGGGTCGACGAC